>JABDPL010000201.1 GCA_013042825.1 Flavobacteriaceae bacterium
GAGTATACCAGGCCGTTACCGTGATCTCCTCGGTTCTGGACGATTCCAACTCATCAAGATCCTTATCCCCATTTACGCTTATTCCACCGCTAACAATCTCGCCCTCTCGCGTCATTGTGGCCTTATAGCAGGTATAATCGCCTATGTTCTTGGTTTCGTTCGTTAAAACCCAATCCCGTTTCCCGAGTTTATCCTTTATCAGGAAGACTTTTCCCCACACCTCATTCTGATTGGTGTAGCGATCCTCTTTGGTGTTTTTATACAGTACATCACTTCCGCCGGTGTCTACCATGACTACTTGCATGCCGGCTGGTTGTGGGGCTTCAAGTTGTTCTTCTTCCTTGTAAAGCGACTCTTCCTTGTTAAAGGTTAAGGTATGAGTCTTCTCAAATTGCTTTTTCATCATCGCCATCATCTTTTGATGCATGTCAGAGCTCATTTGAGTACTATCCAACTCAATATTTAATTGCCGATGCGATTTATAGGTGGCTATACCCTGGAATTCCTGAGCCAGTGCGGCATTCACCAACACTAGGCCAAAAATTAGAAACAGTGTTTTTATCGTTTTCATATTTCTTCTTTTTATTGTTTATATAGTTTTTTTAGTGCCGATTGAACTCGTTCGGCCTTCCTCGTAAATTCATCGAGATTCCGGGTATTTCCTTTAATGGTCATAGTTGTACCCGAAATTTTGAGGTTATCGATCTCATGATCAAAATTACAAATGATCTTTAATTCGATGGGTTGATCGGGTTTTGCATAATCAAATATGGAAATCAGATCTTCCGAATCGAGAATTTCAATATCCTCAAAGGAACCCATTTCCAAACTGATTTTTACGTCTTTGAATAATTGATTATTATGCCGATCGGAATCCTGAGCGGTGGCCAGCTGTACAATTATCAGGGCTAAAAATATTAAACCGTGCTTCATTGTGAATTGTTTTTTTATTTGCATACCAAAGATGCGATCTTCAGATTTAACTATGGGTTAATGAGTGTTAACTAGTGTTAAGCGGCTGGTTTAGACAGCTTTTAAAATGTACATTTGAATCGTGAATAGTTTGAACTTCAAATGGATTTTGTATCTGATCTCGGTGGTTATCTTCGCGACTATCGGGATTCAGGCCTTTTGGAATTATAAGAATTACCAGACCAATAAGACCCAACTCGTAGGCTCTGTACAGCAGGTACTGGACAGCGCCGTTGATGGGTATTACGAATTAATAGCTAAAAAATCGACTATCGGTTTTACCTTCAACAACGATCTTAACTCGGAATTTTTCCGGGATGACGGCGTCTTCGATAGTATCGTCGGGCAGATCGATCTTGCGAATGAGAATTTTGGCAACCTGGATTCACTTCAACTTAAAACAATCAACGGACTACAGGTTTATCGGGGATCACAGGCCGATTCGCTTATCGATCAAAGTCATAATATATTGAACAGAAGCGCGGGGAACCGGCTAAAGATAGAATCTCATGATCACAAGTTTAAAGATTCGATCGAACTCAAAGACTTTCAGCTACTGACTTCAAAGGTCATTATTTCCATAAGTTCCGACTCATTGAAGATAAAGGAACTCGACAGCCTGGTGGGCGACAAGCTGCGCAATAAAAAACTTGATCTCGACTACAAGCTGATTTACCGTTCTCCCGATTCATCAATACACGAATCAAAACGTGATCAATACCAATCCCCACTTGTAACGTTTTCCAAATCTTCCTTTCTGCCGGCTGGAAGCGCCCTGAAAATGGAATTCAGTAATGAAACCAGGGTGCTGTTGAGAAAAAGTCTCGTCGGAATTTTGATTTCTACTTTATTGGTTTTAGGCGTTATCGGCAGCTTATTCTACCTTTTAGGAATCATCAGGAATCAGAAACAACTTGCGGAGGTAAAAAACGACCTTATAAGCAATATCACCCACGAGTTCAAAACACCTATCGCCACAATTGGTGTGGCTTTGGAAGGTTTCGAGAATTTCGAAGCTGCTTCCGATCCGGCCAAAGCAAAATCATACTTGGACATCTCCAATCAGCAATTGGGAAAACTTAATATCATGGTTGAAAAACTATTGGAAACCGCTACTCTCGACAGCGATACTCTCATCCTTAAAAAAGAGAATGTTGAGATGAATAGCCTGGTAGACTCAGTAGTTAAACGTTATCAGCTCAGCAATCCTCAAAAAGACATAGCATTCGTATCGAAAACCGATTCGATTTTTGCTGAAATTGATACATTTCATTTCGAAAATGCTATCAGCAATCTCATCGATAACGCTGTGAAGTATGGCGGTGACAGCATAAAAGTAGTGCTTGACCGGTCTCTGGATGAAGGACTGGAACTCCTGGTACATGATAATGGAAAGGGACTTTCCCCAACCGAAAAGCTAAAGATCTTCGATAAGTTTTACAGGGTTCCCAAAGGCAATACCCATGATGTAAAAGGTTTCGGAATAGGCCTCTATTATGCGAAGACAATTATCGAGAAGCATGGGGGAACGATAACTGTTGAAGTCGATAATACCGGAACCGGTTTTATCATCAAAATTCCATAGATGAAACCCACTACTATCTTGCTAGCTGAGGACGAACCCGCACTGGGGCAGATCATAAAAGAAAGCCTTGAAACCAGGAATTTCGCAGTGATTCTATGTAAGAATGGGAAGGAGGCCTACGAACAGTATAAAAAACACTCTCCGGAACTGCTGGTGCTTGACGTCATGATGCCAGTTAAAGACGGGTTTTCACTCGCAAAGGAGATTCGTCTTGAGGACAATGTCATCCCAATTATCTTCCTTACTGCCAAATCACAGACGCGTGACGTAGTTGAAGGCTTCACCATTGGAGGCAATGATTACCTAAAGAAACCCTTCAGCATGGAGGAACTAATCGCAAGAATACACAATCTGCTCGACCGGAGAAAGATCAACAAGGAGGCTGCCGAACTAAAATTCGGAGACTTCAAGTTCAACGTAAAGCAGCAATGGTTACAACACGGTGCCAATCCGAAGGAGCAGCTCACCCATCGCGAGGCCCAATTACTATTCCATTTGATTCAGACCAGAAATGAGGTCCTTGACCGCTCCCTGATCCTGAACAAACTCTGGGGAAATGACGATTTTTTCTCAGCCCGTAGCATGGACGTCTACATCACCAAACTTCGAAAAAAAATAAAAGCCGATGAATCCGTTAGAATTGTCAATGTTCGTGGATTCGGATATAAACTCATCTGCTGAATTATGGATTGATTTTTGTACTTTTCAATTTCATGAGATCAATTCTGACTTATATCATCTTACTGAATACCTTTTTTAGCCTGGGTCAGCAAGTATCCCTGGTTTCCCAAAACAGCATGAAAGCAGATCGATTGATTGGTTTTGATAACTTCGGAACCTACTATGAGATAAAAGATGCGGAGTTTTTTAAAACTTCATCGACAGGGGAACTCAACTACAGCAACGTACAACTCGGGAAGATCAGTTCGGCCAATGTATTTAACCCCCTTAAGATCAGCCTGTTTTATGAAAACTTCAATACGGTGATTGTCCTGGATAACCGGCTCGCAGAAATAACCCTGGTCAAATTCAATAATCTCAGCCCTTTTCGCCTGGTTACCTATGTTTCTGCCGGGTACGACAATACTATCTGGATTTACGATCAGAATACCCAGCAAATGGAGCTATTCGATTTCATCAACCTGAAAACCCGAGTCACGACATTACCGATAAGCGGGGAGCTGATCGAGCTGACCAGTAATTTTAATTTCTGTTATGTGCTGACAACTGAGGATATTCTTGTATATAATTACTTTGGAAACCTGATCTCAAAGCAGCCGCATCAGGGGTTTACAGCATTCGAAGAGAACAATGGTGTACTCTACCTCAAAAAGGAAAATAAGATCTACACCAAGGATCCGAATTCTTATGAATACAATGCTTTAGAATTGCCCGAATTGTTAATAAATCAGTTTTTCGTAACCGATGAAACCTTGTATATTTATGACGGAGTAATTCTTCATCAATTTCAATTAAAAGCAAATTAAATTTATGCATGTTGCAGTTGCCGGGAACATCGGAGCAGGGAAGACGACGCTTACAAAACTACTGGCAAAACACTATAGCTGGGAGGCGCACCTAGAGGATGTGGTCGATAATCCATACCTGGATGATTTCTATAACCAGATGGAACGATGGAGCTTTAACCTCCAGGTTTATTTCCTAAACAGCCGTTTCCGACAGGTCCTCCAGATAAGACAGAGCGGTAAGAACATTATTCAGGACCGTACCATCTATGAGGACGCTCACATCTTCGCTCCCAATTTGCATGCTATGGGCTTGATGACAAACCGCGATTTTGAAAATTATTCGTCCTTGTTTGAACTCATGGAATCCCTGGTACAGGGTCCCGATATGCTGATCTACCTCAGGAGTACTATACCCAACCTAGTGAAGCAGATCCATAAACGTGGGCGCGATTATGAAAATTCGATCAGTATTGATTATTTAAGTCGGCTTAACGAGCGCTACGAAGCTTGGATTCATGGTTACAACAAGGGTAAACTCATGATCATTAACGTTGATGATGTTGACTTCGTAGACAATCCTGAAGACCTGGGTGCTGTGATCAACCGCATAGATGCTGAGATTCACGGATTATTCTAGAAATTCCTTAAAGCGTTCTTATTAAAATCGAAAAAAAAAGTCGCATCTGACCGATGCGACTTTTATAATATTTAAAAGATCTTAGTTCTTCGTTTTCTCCTCAGAGGTTTCTTCAACTTCTTTTATCATCTTTTTTATTTTCTTCGCACCCCTTTCATCAGCCTGCATAGCTTCGATCTTGGCCTTCACTTCTGATTCGGTTCCCTCCATGACCTCGGTTGCGGTTTTTTCTACACCATCTTCTATATAGGTTGTGGTTACCGTAGCTTTTACCGTCCCATCAGTCAAAGTCTCCATGTTGACATTGATCTCCTTCTTAATCTGGTCCCTTTTAACGTCCTCCCCATGTTCTACATGAATTCCTTCAGCCTCTAGTTCCGCCAATTTAGCATTGACCTCATCCTCGGTGCCTTCGATGACCTGTTCATCGGTTGTTTCCTCTCCGTCTTTATTTGTTGTGGTGGTCACAGTAGCTTTAAAAGAACCATCGTCATTTGATTCCATTTCGATCAAGACCTCTTTTTTCATATCAGTTAATTGAGCCATCGCCTGATCAGACGAATCTACAGACAAAGCAATACTTGGTGCGATCACCAGGGCAACAACCGACATAAGCTTTAATAGTATGTTCAGCGAAGGGCCTGATGTATCCTTAAACGGATCACCAACCGTATCACCTACTACTGCAGATTTATGCGCTTCCGTTCCTTTACGGCCCTGTTCCTCGATCATCTTCTTGGCATTATCCCATGCGCCTCCGGCATTAGATTGGAAGATCGCCATAAGAACACCCGCAGTTGTAACTCCCGCCAATAATCCACCGAGCATTTCCGCACCACCAATAAACCCAACGCCCACCGGTACCGCAATTGCCAAAATACCAGGTAAGACCATTTCTCGGATCGAGGCCTTGGTTGAGATCTCAACACATTTCTCATATTCTGCAAAACCATCTGCAGCATC
This sequence comes from Flavobacteriaceae bacterium, assembly GCA_013042825.1. Classification (GTDB taxonomy): domain Bacteria; phylum Bacteroidota; class Bacteroidia; order Flavobacteriales; family Flavobacteriaceae; genus SHLJ01. The sequence goes on from JABDPL010000201.1 coordinate 5,627, forward strand.
GAATATCTTACGGTCTGCTTCAGAAGCCTTAGACATATCCGAATCGTATTTTCGCATCACCTCAAGCGCATTTTTCAGCTCAGGAATATCGCGGAACTGACGTCGAACCTCTTCGATCATTGCCATGGCCGCGCGTCCTACCGCATTCATCGACAAGGCTGAGAATACAAATGGAAGCATTCCACCAACTAATAATCCTGCCATGATCTTGGGTTGTGATACATCAATCGCAGTTACATTGGCCGTTTTCATAAAAGCTGCGAATAATGCAAGGGCTGTAAGCGCTGCCGATGCAATCGCGAACCCTTTACCGATTGCCGCAGTTGTATTTCCAACCGCATCGAGCTTGTCGGTTCGCTGACGAACCTCGCTTGGCAATTCACTCATCTCGGCAATTCCTCCGGCATTATCTGAGATAGGGCCATAGGCATCAACTGCCAATTGAATGCCTGTATTTGCAAGCATACCAACAGCTGCGATAGCAATTCCGTACAGGCCGGCAAAATGGTGTGATATCATAATCGCCGCTGCAATCAAAATAATAGGAATCGCAGTAGATATCATTCCTACGCCTAATCCGGCAATAATATTGGTAGCCGATCCTGTTTCAGATTGCCTGACTATTGACAGCACCGGTTTCTTTCCGGTACCGGTATAATATTCTGTGACCTTTCCCACTAAAAGTCCTGCGATCAATCCGGTGATAACCGCTATAAATATTCCCAAGGAACCATATGGCAAACCTTCTATTTCTTCAGGAATAAAGGCTCGAATAATAAACCATGAAGCAATTAGCATCAGGAATGCAGAACCAAATTCTCCAAGATTCAATGCTTTATGCGGCGATCCCCCTTCTTTTACTCGTACGAAGAAGGTTCCTATAATCGACATAATGATACCAACTGCTGCCAGGGCAAGTGGTAAATAAACCGCGCCCAGGCCGTCCAATTCGGGGGTAACAATAAGTGCTCCCAAAACCATAGTACCGATTATCGAACCTACATAAGACTCAAACAGGTCGGCACCCATACCGGCAACGTCACCAACATTGTCACCAACGTTATCAGCAATTGTTGCGGGATTCAGCGGGTGATCCTCAGGAATACCAGCCTCAACTTTACCAACCAGATCGGCACCCACATCAGCGGCTTTGGTATAAATTCCACCACCAACACGGGCAAACAGTGCTATAGAAGATGCACCAAGAGAAAATCCGGAAAGTACATTAAGCACCTCCGATATTCCCCAACCCTGAGTATTATAAAAAGCGAACAATCCGCTCAGACCTAATACACCAAGGCCAACAACGCCTAATCCCATAACAGATCCTCCGGCGAAGGCCACTTCAAGAGCCTTTCCAAGAGACGTTCGGGCGGCTTGTGTTGTTCGAACATTCGCTTTGGTAGCCACGCGCATACCAATAAATCCAGCTAAGCCGGAACAGATGGCTCCAACAACAAATGAGATAGCCACCATCCAATTCGAATCAGCCTCAGATTGACCTTTAAAGACCAAGAGAACGGCAACCGCCAATACGAAAATTGAAAGAATTTTGTATTCTGATTTTAAAAATGACATGGCTCCATCAGCGATATTTTTCGCGATTCGAGCCATCTTTTCGTCTCCAACCTCCTGTTTTGAAACCCAGATATTTTTAAATAAAACAAATAGTAGTGCCAGGACCCCAAAGGCTGGTAAAAAATCGACTAATAATTCCATGAGTTAGTTTTTTATTTGACGCGGCAAAAATACTAAAATATGGGTGATAAAAAAGGGATTATGCTATAAATACTTCTACTTGGCATAACCGAATTCAAAGATTTGCAGTTCGGTTTTTAAGCTTAGAAAACACATTAAAAATTGAAGCCAAAAGTAGCGGTCAATCCAAATTTTCTCGCATCAGGATTGTCTAAATAATTTCCGCGGAAATTGAAATCGATCCGCAACACCTTGAAGATATTTCCAATCCCAAAACTATACTCCCAATAGACCTGATCATCCGGAGCCTGATATTCCAGGCCCGAGGCATTTAATGCCCTGTTCTCATCTGAAACCTGGCCCCAAACACCCCGTATACTCACATATTCTCTCAGGTTCAGCTTACGAATTACCGGAATCCTCGAGAACAGGCGGCCGTTAAAATTATGAAGCAGGTAAACCGAGGTGTAGGTGTCGGTTACGAACTCATAGAAATCCAATTGGGAAAAGGTGTTATAAATTGAGAAAAACGACTGATTACCCGGAACTATGCTCAACAGCCCGAGTGGCACTTCACCAAAAGTTTTGCCCGCTTCTATAGTAGAAAACAGACGTCCGAATCCTCCTAATTGCCAGGGTTGCGTATAGGAAAACTGGATCTTGGTGTAATCGAAATCACTGTTAAACAGGTCTCTTGATCCAATCGTAAGACGGGTATACAGTCTCGCAAAATAATCATTGGATTCGTGGCGTTCCACACCATAACCGGTCATTTTTCTTCCCGGAAAGGCAAAAGCGCTGATAGTCGTTTCAAACTGCTTGACCTTGGAACTAACCCCGGTTGGAGACTCCGGGTCGAAATAATCCAGACTAAAGGTTTCCGAAGCCGATTCCAGCGATCGATAGTTCCCCCCCAGGCGGAAGGCCACATTTTTCCAGGGCTCAAACTCAACTGCTAAAATGCCCAGTTTGAGTTTGGTAAGTTTATCGTTGTTTGCCCTTATGTTTACCGTACCTGATGCCAGGCTTCGCCCAAGCACATCTGTCGATGCGGTAAGGCTTGCACCGATTTGCTCAACGTCATCCCTGAAACCTCCGGAAATGATCAATCGCGATTTTTTCTCAAGAAGCACCTTTCCAGATATTCCGAATTTAAAAGCCTTATCCCTGGTGCCATAAGCTACAAACCCTTCAATCCTCCAGGGGTCATTTCTAGAAAAATAGGTGCGGCCACCGGTTCGAAGTCGCAGTCCCTCAACATCATTGAATCCGAAGGTTGAGAAAATCGGGCCATAGTCAAAATTGATACTCGGAAACTCGATATATCCGGATGAAAGAATACTACCGATATTATAAAGTGTTTTGAATTTCCTGGTCTTGGTAAGTGTATCCAGCATTTTGTAAATGCCGCGCTCATCTTTACTCAGCCCCTCCTGACGTTTCGAATCCCAAAATACCTGATCACGATTATACAGGGCTTCGTCAAAACTGAAAACCTCCTCCTCATAGAACTCCCGCTCTTTGGGTTCATCAAAACTGTAATTGTCGTAGAGCGTAGTGCGCTTACCATATATACCTCGCGATTTTTCTTTCTTGTTGAGCGCAAAATCGGAGAGCATATAATCCCGTTTTACCAAAAAGATCGAATCGTTAAGCACTTCGAATTCCTGTTCGATATAGATCTCCTTAACCCAGTTGATATTCGCACTTTTCGAAGCCTGTAGATTGATCTCTTTGATCGCATATGTCGTATCGCTTACCCAAAAATCACCCTTAAAGGTGAGCTCGTTTCTGCGCCTGGGATAATAGATGATATTATAGCACCATTTATTATCGATAAAGGCGCTGTCTGATAATATGTAGTTATAGATATCTATACCGGTTCGCGACAAGGGGCTGACAAAACTCTTATCGAAGAATTTCAGATAATTGTCGTAGACATTTAAATCGGTATAGAGGTCATCGACGAAATCGATGATCACCTGGTTATCGCTGAAGCCGGAATTCTTGTTCCCCAATAAAACCTCTTTTTCCTTATTCATCAGATTGTCACCATACACTTCCGAAGCCGCCTCATTGATGAACATCGGGAGATAGGTTTTACCGGTTACGCTGGAGGTGTCAACATATTCAAATACGAACTCCATTCCCCTGAACAGTTTACTTCGAATAAGGGCGCTATCGACCGTATTGATATCGAATTCGACCTTTTCATATTTGTCATAACGGTATTGATCAAATTGTTCGAGCCCGTTTTTTCTTTTGTACTCCCATATCTTCCGGAGAAGATCGATAGCTGGATTATTCTTTTTGGGCTGCTTGCCTCTTACGATAACCACCTCATCAAGAGTAGAGGCCTCTTCCTTTAAAACAAATCTCAAATCATAATTGACCTTACCGGCCAGGGGGACTTCAAGTGTTTCAAACCCGATAAATGATACGATAAGTGTTTCGTGTGTTTCTGAAGACTCCAGGTAAAACCTGCCGTTTTCATCAGTTATGGTGCCTTCCGTAGAATTTTTAAAAATCACATTGGCAAAGGGGATGGGCAGGTCGGTATCGTCAAAAACATAACCGCTAACTTTGGTTTGGCCCCAGGACACCAGGACCATAAAAGAAAACAATATTGAAGTTACTGTCCTTTTCATAAACAAAAAAACTTCACTAACGACTACGCTAATGAAGTCTTTTCAATAAACGTTTGATTATTCAATTTATTGGTACATAACCTTTTTAACCGATTTGATCACATCCTCATAATTGGGTAACCATTCAGCCAGAAGTACTGGTGAATATGGTGCGGGTGTATCGGCAGTATTTATTTTTTCAATAGGAGCGTCCAAATAATCGAATGCCTGACTTTGCACCTGATAGGTGATCTCGGTAGCTACATTTCCAAACGGCCAGGCTTCTTCCAAAATAACAAGACGGTTTGTTTTCTTAACCGATTCCAAAATGGTCTTGTGATCCATAGGCCTGACCGTTCTCAGGTCGATAACCTCACAGGATATCCCTTCCTTCTCCAACTCATCTGCTGCTTTATACGCCTCCTTTATGATTTTCCCAAACGAGACTATGGTCACATCCTTTCCTTCACGCTTGATTTCAGCCACACCAATGGGCAGCACATATTCACCCTCCGGCACCTCACCTTTATCACCATACATCTGTTCGCTTTCCATGAAGATCACAGGATCATCATCCCTTATGGCCGATTTCAGCAAGCCTTTTGCATCATAAGGATTGGAAGGAACCACAACCTTTAGTCCTGGCGTATTGGCGAACCAGCTTTCGAAGGCCTGGGAGTGCGTAGCCGCTAACTGGCCTGCTGAAGCCGTTGGGCCACGAAATACAATGGGACATTTAAACTGGCCTCCGGACATTTGCCTGATCTTGGCCGCATTATTGATGATCTGATCTATCCCAACCAGAGAAAAATTAAAGGTCATAAACTCAACAATCGGGCGGTTTCCGGTCATGGTCGACCCTACGGCAACTCCCGAAAATCCAAGCTCGGAAATCGGGGTATCGATCACCCGTTTCGGGCCAAATTCATCTAACATGCCTTTTGAAGCTTTGTATGCTCCATTATATTCTGCCACTTCTTCCCCCATGAGATAAATGCTCTCATCTCTGCGCATTTCTTCACTCATCGCCTCTGCAATGGCTTCTCTAAATTGTATTGTTCTCATCTTTTATCAAAAATCATGAGTTGCAAAAATACTAATTAAAGTAGAACAAAATCAAAGCCTTTAATTCAAATAAATTTATTATGCATGCATAGGATTTTTTGCTAAAATTGCTTACCTTCGTATGCGCAAAATTTCGTCTAATCTTTTCTGAATAAACTATGAAAATACTCGTTTGTATAAGCCATGTTCCCGATACAACATCAAAGATCAATTTCTCGGATTCCGATAGTAAGTTCGATCCTACAGGGGTTCAATTTGTGATCAATCCAAATGATGAGTTCGGACTTACAAGGGCGATGTGGTTCAAAGAAAAACAAGGTGCAGCTGTAGAGGTTGTAACCGTTGGAGGGCCAGAGGTAGAGCCTACCATTAGAAAGGCCCTGGCCATAGGTGCCGACTCAGCTATTCGCGTAGACATCCCGGCCGTTGATGGCCTGCAGGTTGCCAGAGAACTGGCCGCCGTAGTGAAAGACGGGGGTTATGATCTCATTATCGCAGGACGGGAATCAATAGATTATAATGGTGGTATGGTCCCGGGCATGCTTGCTGAACTCACAGGAGCTGAGTTCGTGAATAATTGTATCGGGCTGGAGGTTGAAGGCAATACCGCAACAGCTTCCCGTGAAATGGATGGCGGCAAGGAAACCGTAACTGCCGGACTACCACTCGTAATCGGAGGCCAAAAAGGCCTGGTGGAAGAAAGTGACCTCCGCATACCGAATATGAGAGGCATTATGATGGCCAGGAAAAAGCCACTAAACGTAATTCCGGCTGCTAATTCCAGTGTCGAAACGGAATTCGTGAAATTTGAAAAACCCGCCCCGAAAGGAGCAGTCAAACTTGTAGATGAAGGCAATCTCGATGAACTCATCGACTTGTTGCATAATGAAGCCAAGGCTATTTAATAACATCCCAAAACAAAGAATATGTCAGTCTTAGTATATACAGAATCAGAACAAGGAAAATTTAAAAAATCGGCATTTGAAGCAGCATCTTATGCCAGGGCCGTCGCAGACCAGATGGAAACTTCTGTAACAGCTGTTGCGGTAAATCAGGATGATGTCTCGGAGCTCGGCAATTATGGTGTTGATAAAGTCCTTAAGATCGCGAGTTCAGAAGCATTCAATGCCAAACAATATGCACACTACATAAAGCAAGCTGCAGAAACCGAATCGGCAGATATCATCGTTTTGAGTTCCACCGCCGATAGTCGGTACCTGGCCCCTATTCTGGCCGTAGGCCTGAATGCGACATATGCCTCTAACGTTATCGAAGCACCATCGTCGGTTTCGCCCTTTACGGTTAAACGAACTGCCTTTACAAACAAGGCTTATGGATTGCTGGCGATGCATTCCGATAAAAAAGTTATCGGAGTTTCATCCAATGCTTTTGGTCTTGTTGAAAAGCCGGTACAAACCACGGTTTCCGACTTTAATCCCGAGCTTGTGAATTCTTCCCTTGCCGTACAATCCATTGACAAGGATACGGGTCAGGTAAGTATAGCCGATGCCGAGATCGTTGTTTCTGCGGGCCGCGGACTAAAAGGCCCTGAAAACTGGGGCATGGTTGAGGAACTGGCCGAAGTTCTGGGAGCTGCAACAGCTTGCTCGAAACCGGTCTCCGACCTGGGATGGCGTCCGCATAGCGAGCACGTTGGACAAACGGGGAAACCTGTTGCTTCCAATTTGTATATCGCCATTGGTATTTCCGGTGCAATTCAGCATTTAGCAGGTGTAAATGCCTCGAAAGTCAAGGTCGTGATCAATACCGATCCGGAAGCACCATTCTTCAAAGCGGCGGATTATGGGGTAGTTGGTGATGCTTTTGAAGTCGTGCCAAAACTCATCGAAAAATTGAAGGTTTTTAAAGCGCAGAACGCATAATTTTTATAACTTGTACTTAGAATAGGACCGTTTATTTAGCGACTCTCCAATAATTAATTAGATCGATTTAGGTTTGTTAAAGTCAATATTTAAACAGTTCTTTGCGTGTGGTATAGATTATGAGTTTAGTGCGTCTTAATATCAAGGGAATCTCCTACAGCCAAACACAGAATGGTGCCTATGCGTTGATACTGAGCGAGGTTGACGGCGATAGAAAATTACCCATCGTAATCGGAGCTTTTGAAGCCCAATCTATAGCCATAGCCCTTGAAAAGGAGATAAAACCTCCCCGTCCGTTAACTCACGATCTCTTTAAAAACTTCTCCGACCGATTCGATATTGTCGTCAAACAAGTTATAATTCATAAATTGGTTGATGGCGTTTTTTATTCCAGTCTTATTTGCGAACGGGATAAGATCGAAGAGATCATCGATGCCAGAACAAGCGACGCTATTGCCCTGGCATTAAGATTCAATGCTCCTATATTTACGTATAAGAATATCCTTGATAAGGCAGGTATCTATCTGAAGGTTAATCCGAAGAAAGACGATGAAGATGAAGACAATATCCTGATAGACGAAATGGTTGCTGAAGAGATCGAATCACGATCGGAAGAAGGGCTCCAGGTTAAAACCCTTGACGAGTTGAATAAATTGCTCGAAAAAGCCGTGGCGGATGAAGATTATGAAGCCGCAGCCAGGATCAGGGATGAAATCTCCAAACGCAATTAATTCCGCCGGATGAAGCAGGTCCAATTAGCTGTAATAGCTATTTTTTTTGTCCTGTTTTCAGGTCATTCACAAACCTTAGAAAAAGACTGGCAGATCAGCAGCGTAAGTTATGATCAGGACTCCCTTTACAGCAGAGAGGCCAGTGGTCATTTCCATCTTCAAAACGGTGAGTTTTCTTTAAGTCTGGAAGGAGATGAACCACAGCAAGCCAGAGGAGACTACCTTTACCAGAACAATCTCCTCATATTGTATTATTCCGAACCCGCGGACTCCCTGGTAAATTTCAGAATTTCAAGCCTTACCGATTCAACAGCGGTACTGTCCTCAGCTGCTTTGCAGCTTGAGCTAGAATCTTTTTCGAAAATAGCAGAAGCAGCTCAAATAACAGATGCCGATATCGTTCCAAGCGGCGGATTTAGCCTGAACAGTCTTCTTCGGGGAGCCCTGGGAATGCTAGTCTTGCTCGTCATTTCGATTCTTCTGAGCAAAAGGCGTTCAGCGATCAATTGGAGAACAGTAGGCTTCGGACTTTTGGCGCAATTAGCCCTGGCTGTTGGAGTTTTAAAGGTTCCTATTGTTCAGAAAGGGTTCGAATTCGTTGGAAAGATTTTCGTAAAGATCCTGGACTTTACCATGGCCGGAACCAAATTCCTATTTGATTCCTTCGAAACGGGCCAGATCGAAAGCGCTTTGATAACATTCGCGGTGACGATACTGCCCACAATCATCTTCTTTTCGGCATTGACCTCGGTTTTGTTCTATCTCGGCGTTATTCAGAAAGTGGTTAAAGCCCTGGCCTGGCTATTGACCAAATTATTGCAGATCTCAGGCGCGGAAAGTTTAAGCGTTGCAGGAAATATTTTCCTCGGTCAGACCGAATCTCCATTGATGATCAAAGCCTATCTCGAAAAGATGTCGAGGTCTGAGATCCTTCTGGTCATGATAGGTGGCATGGCTACAGTAGCGGGCGGAGTGCTAGCCGCTTACATCGGATTTCTGGGAGGTGAGGACCAGGCCATGCGGATTTTTTATGCAAAGCACTTGTTAACGGCATCGGTAATGGCCGCACCCGGAGCTATAGTCATTTCAAAAATACTTTATCCGCAGACCGAAGAGATCAAATCTGAGATTAAGATCACCCAGGAGAATATCGGATCCAATATACTCGATGCCATTGCCAATGGCACTACCGAGGGCTTGAAATTGGCTGTGAATGTTGGTGCCATGTTACTGGTCTTTCTGGCCTTTATCGCCATGATCAATTATGGCTTCGGAAAAATCGGAAGCATATCCGGCTTAAATCCCTTTATCGCAGACAATACACCATACGATGGCTTGTCACTGGAGTTCATCCTGGGTTATGCCCTTGCGCCATTGATGTGGCTTATCGGAGTTGCGGAGGAGGACATGGCTTTGATGGGCCAACTCCTGGGAATAAAACTTGTGGCGAGTGAATTTGTAGGCTATATCCAATTGGCCGACCTCAAGAATCCAGCTGGATTATTACACCTCAAATATCAAAAATCGATCATTATGGCAACCTATATGCTCTGTGGATTTGCCAATTTCGCTTCCATCGGTATACAGATCGGCGGCATAGGATCCCTGGCTCCCGGTCAACGAAAGACCCTGTCTGAATTCGGTATACGGGCGCTCATCGGTGGTACCGTAGCCTCTCTCCTTTCCGCTACTATAGCCGGAATGATAATCGGTTAATAACTTTTAATAGAATATGCATCGGCCGTTTCTCCTGAAATGGCTCTTTTTTTAATTTTAGTTCCGAAAAATTTGATTGTATGAAGCAATATCACGACCTGGTGAAATATGTGTTGGAACACGGGACCGTAAAAGCAGACCGCACAGGAACGGGAACCAAAAGTGTTTTTGGTTATCAAATGCGTTTCGATCTGAGCGAAGGCTTCCCTATGGTCACCACCAAGAAATTACACCTGAAATCGATAATCTATGAATTGCTATGGTTTCTTAAAGGCGATACCAATATCTCATATCTCAAAGAGAACGGGGTAAGGATCTGGAATGATTGGGCCGATGAAAATGGCGACTTGGGGCCGGTATACGGCTACCAGTGGCGGAACTGGAATGGGGACGAGATCGATCAGATCCAGCAGGTGGTAGACAAATTGAAATCGAATCCCGACAGCAGGCGCATGCTGGTCTCGGCCTGGAATCCGTCAGTGCTTCCAGACACCTCAAGATCCTTCAGCGAAAATGTAACTGATGGAAAGGCAGCGCTTCCGCCCTGTCATGCCTTCTTCCAATTCTATGTGGCCGATGGCAAACTGTCCTGCCAATTGTATCAGCGCAGTGCCGATATCTTCCTCGGTGTTCCTTTTAATATTGCATCCTATGCCTTGTTCACCATGATGATGGCACAGGTATGCGGTTATGAGCCCGGCGAGTTCATCCATACCTTCGGTGATGCACATATATACAGCAATCACCTGGAGCAGCTAGAGCTTCAGCTAT
>JABDPL010000205.1 GCA_013042825.1 Flavobacteriaceae bacterium
TATCCCTGCTACCGAAAAACGAAAGCCGGCCAGCATAAAGGGCTCAAGCTCGTTCACGGCGATCTTGTTCAGCAAATAGGTAGAGCCCCAAATCACGTAAATAGCGAAGAAAGCGAGGATAATAAGAATAACATCTTTTGAGACTTTACCCATTTAGAAATAGAAATTTGAGCAAAATTAGGAATAATGAACCGATACCGTTCTACTGAGTACTATTAAACCTTTGCTAATTCTTCTCCTTCTTCCTTGTAAAAGGAACGAATCTTACAGCTAATTTGTTCTCAGTGAAAATTTTACCTCTCTTTTTGGTTATCAATTGCAGCATACGGAACTCCGGAATGGGTCCTACAGGGATGATGAGCCGGCCACCCTCTTTCAATTGATCGATCAGGGGCTGCGGGATCTTCTCAACAGCTGCCGTGACAATTATGGCGTCGAACGGGGCCTGTTCCGGCCATCCATGATAGCCATCACCTATCCTTACCTCAACATTGTCATATCCCAATCGCTTCAACCGGTCACGGGCTTCAATTCCCAGGGGTTCAACGATCTCGATCGTGTAAACAGAATCCACGATCTCTGCAAGCACGGCCGCCTGATAACCCGATCCAGTACCGATCTCCAACACCTTGTGTTTCTTTTTGGGCTGTAATTCACTGGTCATGTATGCCACGATATAGGGTTGAGAAATGGTCTGTTTATGTCCGATGGGCAGCGGTGTATCGCGATAAGCCGATTCCTTTAAGCCTTCCGGAACGAATAAATGACGCGGGACCTTTCGCATGGCGTCAAGTGTTGGATTATGAAAGATCCCCCGCTGCTGTAATTGCTCTTTCACCATGGTTTTTCTCATGGCTGAATAATCTTCCTGGGCAATTAAAAGCAAAGGAAAAATAAAGATGATACATTTAAAAACTGACCTTAGCATGCTGACGCCTTTGCTATAATTTACCACTTTTTAAGGAATAAAAAAAGGACGGCTATTGCCGTCCTTATATAAGTTTTAATTTTTCTGATTCGAGTGATCTATCTTCTCTAGCATGGCCCTGGCATTCTCTGCTGTAGGTCCTCCCGGATCCATTGCCATCGCCTTATTGTAGAGTTCTTTAGCCTTCTCGAGATTACCGGCCCTCCAGAAACCTTCGGCCAGGCTGTCCCAGCAATTGGGCGAGTCCGGGAAGAGTTTGGTATTAAAATCAAAAACGAAAATGGCTTCCTGGTTTTGCCCATTCGACAGCAGCCTGTAACCGGCTTCATTTAAGTTGGTCTCAAAATCGAAGAACTTGTATCTCGGATCGTTCACCATTTCAATGGTTTCCTTTTGCAGCCGTTCCATCTCACCTGCCAGGAACAAATTGGTCATATACTCCATCGGGTCGATAACAAAATCATCTCCTTCAAAACCCAAGGCAGCCTGAAGCACGGGATCCTGGTTGGTCCTGTATTCCTCAAAACTCATGTCAACAAACATATGCGGTGAGGTCCAGTCGCCTCCCTCCCATTGTGGCTTGTCCTGCCACCAGGCAAAGGATAAATAAGCGGGGATCTTGCTGTTGGGCAGCTGTACCCGGTTGTTGTCGCCGTAGAAATTGATATTCTCCGAACTCGGCTCACCTACGAAAATGACATTGGTGTAGTTATCGAGCTCATTGATCAGGTTCTGACAGGCTGAAAAGGTACGTCTGCCGATCAGAACAAATAGTTTACCCACCTGGTTGATCTTTTCTGTTTCGATAATACCAGTCACTACGGGTTTGTTCTTGTAATTGTTTCCCCCACCATTCAACCGAACATCGATCACAAGTTTGTCAACATCGTTATTCTCTATAAAATCGAAAACCCCGGCATAAAAGGTCGGGATATCTTCTGATTGATCATCCTGGATCTGACTCTGTCTAACATAAACGGTTTTATGCTCGGGTAAATAGTCGTAATAATAGATCTTGTCTAAATGCTTTAAATAATGCGGGGTTTCATCCTGTTTTCGCGCCTCAAGCCAATCGCCATCCTGTTTGACCAGGCTATACTGCGTTGGAACGCGTTCGCCTTTGGGTAAGGTTTTAAAGACTTGTTTAAATTGCTTCCCGTCCTTTTCCAGTGTTAATTCTACGGAATCGCTCATTTCAGGGATTATGCGCTGCGCATGCAGAACTTCTGTAACGGTGAGGTAAACACCGACATAAGCTTTGAAAAATTGATCGTTTTCGGCCGGCACCACCGGATAAACTTTTTTCATGGCCTCATTTACAGGAACCCCGGCAATGGCGATCAACTTCGCCCCGAGGGCATTCTCATAATCTTTATGGACACCTTGGATATGAACCCCATCATTAAATACATACAGGTTTAGCGGAAGTTGATGGAATGGATAAGGTGAGTACCTGAATCCCAAAACCGTATGGCCATATTTAAAAGACGATACCAGTTTGGCCATCCCGATAATTATCTCATGTTGCTCAAGATTCGGGATTTCGTTGTAGAGCTTTTCAACAGCCAGATCGAAATCGGCTTTGGTGGTCTTCTTGAATAAGAACGGATAGTCCTTATGCACAGTTTGTTGCAGGAATCGGAGGTCTTCCTGCCATTCAGTTGATGTCAGGACCTCTTGCGCCTGAACACCATTAATGGTGAAGGCGCTAACTAAAATTAGAAGTAAATAACGCATTGTGGTTGATTGATTGATTTCTATATAAGAGTGTCAAACGGTGCGTTTGTTACACTTTAGTTGCTCCAAAATCAAATTTTTATCTAATATGACTGGCAGCATTTACATCTATGGTCGCACCTGAAGCATGGTCCATCAGTCCGCTGCTCAGCATGGCGACCAGTGGCGCGATATCCTCCGGTCTGGTCAATTCATTCAGTCCGATTTCATCTAAAACCCGTTGTTCACCATATTTCTGAATAAAGGCCTCAGCCATTTGAGTTCTTGTAAATCCTGGTGCTACGATAAATGATTTTACGCCCTCCTTACCAAACGACCTGGCGATGCTCCTGGCCAAGGACGTCATCCCTCCTTTTGAGGCAGCATATGCCAGGTATTCCTGTGTTTCTCCGCGGAATACAGCCCGGCTTCCAATGAAGACAAATCGCCCTGAACCATTCTTAACAAAGTGATTCAAACCTAACTTAGTAAGTAGTCCGGTAGAATTTAAGTTGACCTCTATAACCTTCCTCCAGAGTTTCATCCATTCTGCATTTGGCATATCAACGGGTTGATCCTCGAATATTCCTGCGTTAAGTACAATGACATCGATAACACCCAGCCGTTCTTCAGTTTGCTCAAAGAGCTCTATAACTTCACTTTCATTTTCCAGATTAGCCTTAATCGAAAATGATTTTCCATCGGTTTTAGCCAGGACTTCATCAGCACCTTGTTTGTCAGAATTATAATGAACTGCTACTGTTGCCCCCTGCTCTAAAAGGGATTCAGCAATACTTTTTCCAATTCCCTTCGAGGCACCTGTTACCAGGATATTCAATCCTGAAAGATCTATTTTATATTCCCTTTTATCCATGTCATTTATATTCCCTTTATCCAACCACCATCGATAGCGAGCGAGGCTCCGGTTATATAACTCGCCCGCTGGCTTGCCAAAAATGTCACTGCCGCTGCGAATTCCTCCGGCTTCCCGAATCTTCCCAGCGGAATTTCATCTACCACGGCCTTGATTTCGGGATTCTTTTCGATCAATTGGCTTAACCTGTCTGTTCGTGTATACCCGGGCATTACATTATTAACTGTAATATTGAATTCGCCCAATTCATTAGCCAGGCTTTTCATAAGTCCGAGTAAAGAGGATCGCACAGCATTCGATAAGATAAGCTTATCGACCGGTTGCATTACGGCTACAGACGACACCATGATTATCCTGCCCCACTGCTGTGATTTCATCCCGGGTAAAACCTGCCGGATTAGAGTGGTTGCGCTTCCCATTAGCAGCTCAAAAGCGTCTTGCCAGTCGCTATGGTCGAAGGATTCAAAAGTTCCGGGTGGCGGGCCGCCTGTATTGGTCACCAGGATATCAATTTTTCCAAAGTGACGAAGAACATCATCTACCAGGGCAAGGCGTTCAGATTCAAGCGATAGATCCGTTTGAAAAGCGATAACCTCAGATCCCGCTAATGCTTCCAGTTCTTCCCTGGTGCGTTGAAGATCGTTTTGATTTCTACCGCATATTGCCACTCGCACCCCTTCCTTAATCAATTCTGTGGCAATGGCCTTTCCAAGGCCTTTGCTCGAGGCTGCTACAAGTGCTGTTTTAGCTGTTAATCCGAGATCCATCAGTCATTGGATCGTAAATAGTCATCCGTTCCGTCCAGCCAGTCCTCACGGATAGGCGACCAGGTGTCGACCTCCTCAACATCGCCAATCATCAGGGCTTCGTGCGGCAAATGCGCCGGAATTACAACCACATCGCCTGCATTAAGATCCATCGTCTGTTCTTTGTTTTCACCAAACCAAAAACGGATGGTGCCGCTTATCACCTGGGTGACCTGTTCATTCTCATGCTGATGGAGAGGCACAAGGAAACCATCTTTGAATTTCATACGGGCTACCATAACCTTGTCGCCATATACAAGTCGGCGTTGCATTTTGGGAGTCACCTGTTCAACAGGTACCTCATCCCAGTTTATTTTTTTCAGCATATTAAAATCCTTTTAATCTTTAATTAATCCTTGCCCTTCCACCCAGGGCGCTCCTATACGTTCAAGCTCTTTTTCCATAGCCGGAATTGTGGTATTAAGCATATTGGCCAGTTTTCCTTTCAATCCAACCAACTGTTTTTTGGCCCGTTCATAAGCGCCCTTATGATTTCCTGTTGGCCCATAAGTATTTCCAAAAGCAACCCAGCCGAGACGATTGGCATCATTAGGTGTAGGATTCGATCGTTCTCCAATCTCATCTTTTACGTCATCACCGTTCATGGCCTTGTCTATAGCCAACAAGGATTTTCGGGCGGTTTCCAGTTTCTCAAATAATTCATCGGATCGGTTTTCTGCTTTATCTGCAGCACGCATCATGGCAGAAATCCTGCTCAATGCTTTAGAAAGTTCTGTATTGGTAGCCGTGAGGTCCTGCTGCAGGGCGATAATATCCTTTCTGAAATCATTCATCTCATCATATGATTTCCTCGGCAGTGCACCATCATAAACAGCTACGACATTAAATTCCTGAGGTCCCTGTAGCACTGTAGTCTTACCATCTACCCGCTGGGCCATGGTAACCGAATACTTACCCGGAGTCACCAGGATTCCTCCTCTATTGCGACCTTGCCTTGAAGTTAATCGTTCACCCCTTAAATCGGGATAGTTCAATCCCCAGCTC
>JABDPL010000208.1 GCA_013042825.1 Flavobacteriaceae bacterium
ATAGCCTACATGAACTGTAAAAGAGGTCAGTATAGAATTAAATGTGGCGTTCGCAAAATCAGGCTAGTACCTGATTCGCCCTGGTAATAAGAATAAGAGATTTGAATTCCATTGAATGGAAAAGGTCAGCTGATTTTAAGTCCGTTAAGCAGCCCGTCCTTTTCATCGGGATTTACAAAAATGAGTTTACCATCGGCGTCCTCCGCCAACAGTATCATCCCTTGGCTCTCTACTCCGCGAAGCGCACGAGGGGCCAGGTTAACAAGAACAACAACTCGTTTGCCAATAACCTCTTCCGCGGTAAAATGCTCAGCAATTCCGGAAACAATGGTCCGCTTATCAATGCCCGTATCCACGGTCATCACCAACAACTTTTTGGTCTTGGGCATCTTTTCCGCAGTTAGAATTGTTCCAACACGCATGTCGAGTTTCGCGAAATCATCCCAGCCTATGGTTTCCTTCTGAGGATCAACTACAGATTGCTCGCTTTCATTCTTTTCCTTCGAGGTTTTCAATTTTTCTATTTGAGCCTCGATCTCCCCATCTTCTATTTTGGTAAAGAGCAATTCACCAGGTTCGATGGTGTGACCGGCCGGTAATAGTTCCCTACCCTCCTGAATTCCACGCCAGGTCCAGTCTGACTCCAGGGCAAATGCCCTTAGTATCTTCTTTAATTTGTCTGCAGTAAATGGTAAAAATGGCTCGCTTACGATCGCTAGGCCAGCAGCGATCTGAAGCGCGACATACATGATGGATTTTACCCGTTCCTCGTCCGTTTTGATCAGTTTCCAAGGCTCTTCATCGGCCAGGTATTTGTTTCCTAAACGCGCCAGGTTCATCAGTTCCTGACTCGCCTCACGGAATCTGTATCGTTCAATAGCATTCGATATGATCTTCGGATAGGCCTTTAAAGCCTCTAGAGCATACTTGTCCTGTTCCAGAAGGAATCCCGGTTCGGGAACTACACTATCGTAATACTTCTTCGTTAGAACGACAACGCGATTTATGAAGTTCCCGAAAATGGCAACCAATTCATTATTATTCCTGGCCTGGAAATCCTTCCAGGTAAAATCGTTGTCTTTTGATTCAGGCGCATTGGCCGTTAGTACATAGCGCAGCACATCCTGCTTATCCGGAAATTCTTTCAAATATTCATGCAACCAGACCGCCCAATTCTTTGAAGTAGAGAGTTTATTCCCCTCCAGGTTCAGGAATTCATTAGCCGGGACGTTCTCAGGTAGAATGTAATCTCCGTGAGCTTTCAGCATAACAGGGAAAATGATACAATGGAATACGATATTGTCCTTTCCGATAAAATGGACCAATTTAGTGTCTTTATCCTTCCAGTACGGTTCCCAGTCTTTTCCTTCGCGCTCGGCCCATTCAATCGTAGATGAAATATACCCAATAGGTGCATCAAACCAGACATACAATACCTTGCCTTCTCCTCCTTCAACCGGCACCGGGATTCCCCAATCAAGGTCACGGGTGACCGCCCGTGGTCTTAGTCCGTCATCGATCCAGGATTTCACCTGCCCAACTACATTGGGTTTCCAATCAGATTTATGGCCAATGACGATCCAATCCTTTAGAAAGTCCTGGTAACGGTCCAGTGGCAGGAACCAGTGTTTGGTCTTTTTCAAGGTTGGCCTTGCCCCGCTTATGGCCGATTTCGGATTGATGAGGTCGGTCGCATTATGACTGGTGCCACAGTTCTCACATTGATCTCCATAACTTTCTTCATAGCCGCATTTCGGACAGGTACCGACCACAAAACGATCGGCGAGAAATTGTCCCGATTCTTCATCATACAGCTGTTCGGTCTCTTTTTCTATAAACTCACCTTTTTCGTATAAGGTCTTGAAGAATTCTGAAGCGGTTTTATGATGCACGGCTGAGGATGTCCGCGAATAATTATCGAATGAAATACCGAATTCAGTAAAGGCATCACGTATCATGATATGGTATTTGTCGACAATATCCTGCGGACTAACACCTTCTTTTTTCGCCTTGATCGTTATAGGGACCCCATGTTCATCACTTCCGCAGATAAAGGCTACGTCATATTCTTTTAATCGCAGGTAGCGCGCATAAATATCGGAAGGGACATAGACGCCTGCCAGGTGGCCGATATGGATCGGACCGTTGGTATAAGGTAAAGCTGCTGTAATGGTGATGCGTTGTGCCATGAAGTTGATCTAGCGATCAACAAAAGTACATATTTTGGGAGGGATTGAGAAAATGATTTCTGAAGAAGTTCTTTATATTTACAAAAACAGCATAACATGCACATCACAGGACGAATTCTGAATACCGGATTGTTACTTCTCAGCATTCTGGTTAGCTGTGCTCAACCCTATTCTTCTTCAAAAACCTCTAAAGCCATGTCTGATGAATTCGTAAGGCCTGCCTATCTACAAGCAGGCGATACTGTTGCCATAGTGGCACCCTCTGGAGTCTTAATCGAAAAGGATGAAGAAATCCAATGGTCTAAGCAACTGCTGCAAAGCTGGGGCTTGGAAGTTAAACTTGGCCGGCATATTTTTGAAAAGGCGGGGCACTTTGCCGGTACCGATGAACAGCGTATCGAGGACCTGCAATGGGCTATAGATGATCCATCGATCAAGGCCATTTGGGCTGCCAGGGGTGGTTATGGTACGGTGCGGGTTGTTGACCATATCGATCTTTCCGCCCTGAGATCAAAACCGAAATGGATCGTCGGCTATTCCGATATCACCGCTTTACATAACGAACTCCATAATTTCGGACTGGAGAGTATTCATGCCATGATGTGTTCAAGCCTTAAAGAAGATACTACAGAGATCGAAACATCAATCAACTCATTTAAGAATGCCTTGTTTGGCACGCCATTAGCCTATGATTTTAAAGGGTCTTCCTATAACCGAACCGGAAAGGCCAATGGCCAACTGGTCGGGGGCAACCTTACCCTGCTGCATACCATGCTTGGTTCAAGCAGCGATATAAGCACCGAAGGCAAGATCGTTTTTATAGAAGAGATTGGTGAGTACGCCTATCACATTGACCGCATGCTTATGAGCCTGAAACGGGCCGGATTTTTTGAAGGTTGTGCCGGTCTGGTAGTAGGCGATATCAGTAAGGTACGGAAGAACACAACACCCTGGGGCAAACCCATCGAGCAACTCGTCCTTGATTCATTCGAGGACTATGACTTCCCTATTGCCTTTGGTTTACCCGCGGGACACGAATCTGATAACCGGGCTTTGATACTGGGCCGTCGGGTAATCCTTAATGTAAAAAAGGAAGGCACCGCTCTCGATTTTGAGGACTAGTATTTTTACTGATTATTATTTAAGAAATTCCTAATGCTTAAATCATGGCAATGCATAACACCTTAGGACAATTGGGCGAGGACCTGGCAGT
>JABDPL010000017.1 GCA_013042825.1 Flavobacteriaceae bacterium
GGCTCATCCATTACAATCACATTCAGCGGTTGAAGTAACATTTTTGCCAATGCCAGCCGGTTGCGCTCTCCTCCTGAAAGCACCCTGGTATACTTCTCCACATCCTCTCCCCTGAACAGGAAAGCCCCGAGTATATCGCGCACTCTTGCACGATTACTTTCGCGGGCCGCATCGATCATAGTGTCAAGAACCGTTTTGTCAGGATCGAGATAATCAGCCTGATTTTGGGCAAAATACCCGATCTGGACATTGTGCCCTGTTTTTAAATGGCCACCATAATCCAATTCGCAAACCATAATCCTCGCGAGTGTCGTCTTACCCTGACCGTTCTGTCCGACAAAGGCGATCTTAGCTCCACGCTCAATCATGAGATCCACATTATTCAAAACATTCAGATCACCATAATTTTTAGATAGGTTTTCTAGCTCCAGAACTACTTTTCCGGGATTTTGAGATAAAGGAAAGGATACATGCATCACCAGTTCATCCACTTCATCGATCTCGATGCGTTCCATCCGGTCGAGTTTCTTTATAAGGGATTGAGCCATGGTAGCCTTTGATGCCTTAGCCCGGAATTTATCGATTAGTTTCTCAGTCTGATCAATTTTTTTCTGCTGATTCTTTTGAGCTGCCATCTGCTGCTCGCGAAGTTCCTTCCGCAGAATCATATAGTCGGAAAAGGGCTTGTTAAAATCATAAATCCGGCCCTTTACTATTTCAATGGTCCGGTTACAAAGGTTATCGAGGAACATCTTATCATGAGACACAATTACCAGTGCCCCGAGATAGGACCTTAGGAATTGCTCCAGCCAGATAATCGATTCGATATCGAGATGGTTGGTGGGCTCATCAAGAAGCAGGATATCATTATTCTGAAGCAATAGTTTAGCCAGCTCGATACGCATGCGCCAACCGCCGGACAAGGTTGTGGTCATGTTAACGAATTGTTCGCGTTTGAAACCAAGGCCCAGAAGTACTTTTTCGGTATCCCCCTGGTAGGTATATCCACCATGGATCTCGTACTCATGTTGTTTTTCGTTCAAAGCAATCATCAGCTCTTTGTAAGCCTCTGAATCATGATCGCTGCGTTGCCCTAACTGTTCACTGATCGCTTTCATATCGCCTTCCAAAGCCCTTAATCTGCTAAACGCCCGATAGGTTTCCTCTAATATCGTCAGGCCTTCATTAAAATCGAAATCCTGTTTCAGCAGGCCAACACTCAGGGTTTTCTCTGAAGCCATATCCCCGGAATCGTATTCCATTTCAGAAGCAAGGATCTTGAGCAAAGTAGATTTTCCCGCTCCATTTTTTCCAATGAGACCGACTTTATCACCACCTTTCAATCGAAAGGAAATATCTTTGAACAAGTATTCACCCTGAAATGAAATCGCTAATTTATGGACATTAAGCATCTGTAATATTTGTTACGAATCACTCCGCTTGAAAGCGTTATTTTTGATGTTTGTTGCGAACAAAATTAGCATAATTCAAATGTTTGGAAAAGGAAATAAACTTTATAGCATTTTTACAGGCACATGTCCAAAATGTCATCAGGAGCGAATGTACATGAATAAAAACCCCTATGTGCTTCGCGAAACCTTAAAAATGCATGAGCGCTGTTCACATTGCAACACAAAATATAAAATCGAACCGTCATTTTTTTATGGATCGATGTATGTGAGTTATGCTGTTGGTATAATTTTCGCATTTATCGCGTTTGTCTTTTCCTATGGTATTTTCAATAGTGGAAAAGACATCGCCTTTTTATCCATTATTTTAACGCTTATCATCTTCATGCCTGTAATATTGAGATTATCCAGAAATATCTGGATCAATTTCTTCTTGAATTATGACGAGAAACTCGCCCGGCCCAAGTCCTGATCGAACCTGCTTATATCCATATCACCCGGGATGGCTTCACCCGATTCAATATGATTATACAGAATTTCAGATGCATAGGGTGCTATAAGGACACCTCGGCTTCCAAAACCGTTCAGTATGTAGAGATTTTTATGCTTTTTATGGCGGCCTACCAGCGGTCTTCTATCCTTTACCGTCGGTCTTATCCCGGCAATATGATCAACGATGGTATAATCACAATTGAGCAGTTTTGATAATTTTTTCTGAAGTTCCTTTTTCGCCCGTTCCGAGGGTAAATCAGATTTGTCCTCCCGGTTATAAGTAGCTCCTGCCTTATACAGGTTATCTCCCAGTGGGATCAGGAATATCCCCGATTTCAGGATAAAATCTATTTTTAATCCAGGTGCCTTAATCGTCAGCAACTCCCCTTTATTTCCTGTTAGGGGCAGCTCATTAAAAAAAGGGTTTTTTTTCATACCAAAGCCCTCTGCAAAAACCACTTGTTCAGAAATGATGTCGTTGTACTGAATGTTTTCAGTGGTGGTTATCATTTCCTTATGCTGGAAGGGTTCATGTCTTAGCAGGTTCTTATTCTTCAAAACCTTTTTGTAGGCTTCAATTAGTTTTCTCGTGTCTATCCAGCCTGTAGAATTCACCTCTCCCAGTCCGAAAGGAGAGTCAAATCCTTTATGATTAGCTTTTATCAAATCCTTATACAATAAAGATTTTAGTACAGGATTATCACATGCCTGAAACCAGTTGTTTTGTTCTTCTGGAGAATGTATCAGGCGTCTGATCGGAATGGGATGATCAAAATTTTTTTGAAGTTCAATTTCAAGTCTTGAATAAAAGGGGCGAGCCATGTTTAATTGTACATCGGCACGCCATGCCAGTGTCATTCGTTTAAGCATGACCGGATTATAGAGTCCGCCAGCTACCATTGACGACTTTTGGGAACTATTGTCATAAATAACAAAGGACTTGCCGGCTTCCTTTAATCGGTGGGAGAACGCCAAGCCTGCCAGCCCGCAACCTACAATTATATAATCTACTTTCATTCTGATGCGAATATAGCATATAAAAAAACGCCCACCGTTCGGTGAGCGTTTTTCAGTGGGTTGCTTTTAATAGCTCCACATATCTTGTTCGAAGTCTCGTATCTTTTCTTTTACCCTGTTCGATTCGAGCAATTGCATCAAGGCGTTATCGGAGATATATTCCATGATGGTTCTGTCACCCTGGACATTTTCCTCCCTGAAAATATAACCATTGAAGCGTCTTGAATTCAACAGATGATCAAAGGTAATTGGCACAGCACTGTTCTCATTATTGAAGGCTTTAGCCTCATGCAGCACTTCTCTTGCATCCGGGAAAAACACCCAGAATAATGGCACAAGATCAACATCTTCACTGTCAATGAAGTTAACATCCGGGGCAACCGGTGCAATCCCCAATAATCGATATTTCAATTCGCCATGGCGCTTATCAAAATACCAGAGTCCTTTGACATGGTATTCGGCAATGTCGGCTGCGGTGATATCTCGTCTGTTTATATATTCAGAAGATAATTCTTCACCGGCATTCAATTGCTCAATACCGAGTTCTGTTGTATCGACTCGAACTAAGGCAGCTTCGATATCCTTTAAAGTCCTCTTAGCCGTAAAATAAGAATCGTCATAGATATTTGGAATATCTCCCTTTTTAACAGCTGTCATAAGCACATCAAATAAGGACCGTCTGTTCTTGCCGATATTATTGGTATCGATAGGATAGTACATTGGAAAATTTACACGCTCATCGAGAACGATCTTTTCCCAGGCCATTCTGGAATACAGAATATCCCTGTCATCTACATATCCGTATTCAAGCGGTTTGTCATTATCTAAAAGTTTCTGTGCATCGGTCCTTACACCGATCTCCTCAGGGGTTCTAGCGTTCAGGATGTTGGCCTGACTATAACCGCTGTTGATCATAAATGCACAGCAAACGATTATTAATACATATTTCAAATTCATCTTTATAGACTTTACGGGTTTGGGACAGTTTAAAACTATCGGTTTAATTTGTAAGCTCTATCAGAACTGGTGATACTTTCTTCAACCTGTAGCTCGCATTACCGGCGATCTTGGCCTGGATATCAAATATCTGGACTGAAGATCCGCGTTTGGCTTTACGCAAAGCTGATTTCGCACGGCTGTTCAACTTAGATCCGCTAACATTGATCGTTGGCTGACCCGGAACCTTGAATTTAAATCCGGATACATTCAACTTAAGATCGAAATCAAAATCATCTAATTTCGCTCCAATGGTAGAGATCTCAAGGCTGTTACGCTGCATTTTGATCGCGCCATCCTCACCACGAACCGTACCGGTTGGCTTAGGAATGTCTTTGATCCTGAATTTGGCAGCATCACTCACGCGCATGCCGTCAGGAAGGGTACCACTAACATTAATGGTTACCTCACGACCCTGAACAGTGGTCACGTTCATCAAGTATTTTCCAACGCCTCCGGATTTTCTTAAACCGGGTGCGCTTGCAGAAACGTTATTATCGGATACTCCGGCGAATGAAATGGTCATCGGGTTGTCTACACCACGGTATACCACATTCATCTTATCTGCAGAGATCGTAGCTGAGTTCGGCTTAGGAACAACAGCATAGGTACTCTTAACCGGAATTACAATAGTTGAATCACCTTCCCTGAACTGGAATTCTCCAACGATATCGCGCTCTCCAACTGCCCCTGCGGGGAAGTCAAGGAGGGTCTGACCGGCTTGCATCGCTTCCTCAGGAAGTTCTTTGCCGTTAATGATAACCTTATCTGCGCGAAGCGTCTTATCGTTCTTACCGAGGATAATTCGTCCTTTAAAGTTTTCACCGTTAAAGAATGCTGTTTTATCCGGTACAACAATCGCATCGAAATTGGTCAGTGAGGCTTCAACTTTGAGCTTTCCAGCAAGCATTGAAGACAATACTTCAGATTCGGTTGTTTTGATATCAGCCTGAAGCTGGGTCATCTTGGTTAGAGAAGCCACAAGCGGGAATCCGCGGTAGTGGTAATTTAACCAGGATAAAATATTTCCGTCTCTGTTGGTGACATCATCCGTTGCAAATTTTTTCTGAACGTCGGATACGATATCCTGTAGATCTGGGTTGTCTTTTAATACGTCTGCAACACCATCCCGGAATTTAGCAATCTCATCTAGATATCGCTGACCACCATCGGTTGGCTTATCACCTATAAAAAA
>JABDPL010000223.1 GCA_013042825.1 Flavobacteriaceae bacterium
CCTTTAACCTGGCGATGCTCTGGGAATTACCAGTAATCTTTATCTGTGAGAACAACGGTTATGCAATGGGTACTTCCGTTGAGCGAACGGCAAGTCATACAGATATTTGGAAATTGGGTCGTGGCTATGAAATGCCAAGCGGACCTGTTGACGGGATGAACCCGATTAAAGTGGCAGAGGCCGTAGATGAAGCAATCGCCCGTTCCCGTAAAGGTGGAGGCCCTACCTTTCTTGAAATGAAGACCTATCGTTATCGAGGGCATTCCATGAGCGATGCCCAGCATTACAGAACAAAGGCCGAGGTTGAGGAATACAAGAAGATCGATCCGATCACTCAGGTAAAGGACCTTATCCTCGAAAAGAAATATGCAACTGCAGATCAGATCAAAGAAATAGATGCTCAGATAAAGAGCCGTGTTTCTGAATGTGAGAAATTTGCTGATGAATCACCATATCCGGAAAAGAATGTGATGTACGATGCAGTATATGAGCAAGATGATTATCCATTTCTTCAACATAAATTATAACTGATGGCTGAGATAATTAACATGCCGCGCTTAAGCGACACCATGGAAGAAGGAACAGTAGCCTCCTGGTTAAAGAAAGTAGGAGATAAGATTCAGGAAGGTGATATTTTAGCGGAAATTGAGACCGATAAGGCAACCATGGAATTTGAGTCCTTTTATGAAGGGACACTCCTTCATATCGGTGTTCAGGAAGGAGAAACCACGAAGGTGGATGACTTGTTGGCCATTATTGGGGAAGAAGGTGAAGATATTGCCGATTTGATCGCCAAGGCCGATTCATCGTCCGAATCAGAGTCTGAAGAAAAAACCGGGACCGGTGATGATACTAACGATTCAGTATCGGAAGCAGTCAATTCAGAGGTCCCTGAAGGCGTTACTGTTGTTACCATGCCACGCTTAAGCGACACCATGGAAGAAGGTACAGTGGCGAGCTGGCTTAAGAAAATTGGTGATACGGTCGAGGAAGGTGATATTTTAGCTGAAATCGAAACGGATAAAGCCACTATGGAATTCGAATCGTTTCAATCAGGTACTTTATTACACATTGGTTTGAAGGAAGGTGAATCGGCAAAAGTTGATGATTTACTAGCTATTTTAGGGCCGGAAGGTACCGATGTTTCAGCTTTGGCCAAGTCCTTTTCTGCGACGGCCGCAAAAGCGGTTGAAAAACAAAAAGCCGAAACCCCGAAACAAGAATCTCCGAAATCACAGCCAGTTTCTCAATCAGTGACACCAGTTGTCTCGACTGTACCGCAAAAAAATGGCCGCATGTTTGCTTCACCTTTAGCCAAAAAGATGGCTGAGGAGCGTGGGATAAACCTTGCCCTTGTTCAGGGTAGTGGTGAAAATGGTCGTATAATAAAAAGGGATATTGTAAACTATACACCTTCCGCTGTTGCTGTCGGCGGACAGGTCGCTAAATTTATTCCTACAGGCCAGGAAGATTTCGATGAAATCAAGCATTCTCAAATGCGTAAGGTAATCGCTAAACGTTTAGCTGAATCTAAATTTTCAGCTCCGCACTATTATTTGGGAGTTGAATTTGATATGGATAATGCAATTGCGTTCAGAGAACAATTCAATACAATTCCAGATACTAAAATTTCATACAATGATATGATCGTTAAGGCTTGCGCCCTGGCTTTACGTCAACATCCGCAGGTCAATTCCAGATGGTATGATGATCGTATGCAATTGAATAACCATGTGCATATTGGTGTTGCTGTAGCTGTTGAAGACGGACTTGTTGTTCCTGTTCTTCGTTTCGCGAATGAGCAAAGTCTGCAGCAGATTAATGCTGCTGTAAAAGATTATGCTGTGCGTGCGAGGGATAAGAAACTTACGCCACAGGAAATGGAAGGCAGTACATTTACCATTTCAAATCTGGGAATGTTCGGTATTGAGACGTTTACCTCGATAATCAATCAACCGAATTCTGCGATATTATCCGTTGGAACCATTGTTCAAAAACCAGTGGTTAAAAACGGCCAGATTGTTGTTGGAAACACTATGAAAC
>JABDPL010000230.1 GCA_013042825.1 Flavobacteriaceae bacterium
TCCAGTATATCAGGGAGGCCAGGATCGATAAAAAAACCAGTACAATTCATTCAGATTTCATCAAGGGCTGCTTCGTGTTGTTTTTAGCCGAGGTATTGAGCATGATACTAAAGGAAGACGATACACATAGCGACTTGTACCGGTTTATAGAAACCACGATCATTTGGTTCGATTCCAACGACATTGTTTCAAGTTTTCATTTAAAATTTTTGGTCGAGATCACTAAATACCTGGGCTTTTATCCTGACCTCGACCCCCGGGCTGATTATTTCGATCTCCTCGAGGGCCAGTCACAAGATTTCGATACCGGACTGTATTCCATCAGTGGGGAGAATTTATCGCTTTTAAAACAGGTCTTGGGTATAAAATTTGATGTAACAAATACTATCCAAATGTCAGTCAGCCAAAAACGCAGTTTTTTAGATATGATTTTGTTGTATTTTAGGTTACATTTGGACGGCTTTAAAGAACCTAAATCTCTCACCGTTCTGAATGAAGTTTTTACTGATCCATAAAGTATTTTCATGTTTAGTCATTCTTTTGGCCTTAAGTTCTCAGGCTTTTGCTCAACGGGTAGTAGTCAAGGATATTTCGACCTTTGAACCTATCCCCGGAGTAGCGGTGTTTAACCAGGATAAATCAAAAAATGCCATCTCCGACTTTAACGGCTTCGTCGACCTCAGCCGATTTGATTCAGACGAGCTCTTAACATTCCGGCATATAGGTTTCTTTGAATTCACGGCTTTAAAAGCTGATGTCCCAACCTTTGTTAACATGAGACCGAAAGAGCTCAGTCTTGACGAGGTGGTGATTTCGGCGTCCAAGTTTGAGCAAAGCCAAAGGGAAGTCCCCAAATCGATTATCAGTGTAAAAGCCGAGGATATTTTGCTTGCGGCCCCGCAAACCAGCGCCGATCTTTTGAATACCAGTGGGCAGGTGTTTATTCAAAAAAGCCAGTTGGGCGGTGGTAGTCCGATGATTAGAGGATTCTCAACCAACAGACTGTTGTTGTCGGTTGATGATGTGCGCATGAACAATGCTATTTTCAGAGGAGGGAATATTCAAAATGTGATATCCATCGACCCGTTCAATGTTCAAAACACAGAAGTAATTCTTGGATCGGGATCGGTAATTTATGGAAGCGATGCCATCGGGGGTGTCATGAATTTTTATACAAAGCGTCCGATGAGATCTGAAAATGACTCTCTCTTGTTTAAGGCCAACGGGATCGTGCGGTATAGCTCAGCAAGTAATGAGAAAACGGCACATGCCGATGTGAATTTCGGTTTGCGGAATTGGGCATTTCTCAGCAGTATCAGCTTTACCGATTTCGACGATCTGAGAATGGGAAAATATGGTCCTGAAGCATATCTCAGACCAGAATATGTCGAGACCAGCAATGGCATCGATAATATAGTTCCCAATAATGATCCCCGTATTCAGAGATTCACAGCTTACAACCAGGTCAATTTAATGCAGAAGATCAATTACAGGGCATCTGAAACCCTGAATTACAACTTGGGATTACACTATAGTACCACATCCGATTACCCGCGTTACGACCGCTTATTGCGATACCGGAACGGTGAATTGCGCTCAGCTCAATGGGATTATGGACCACAACGCTGGTTTTTGGGGAACTTCCAAATCTCCAAATTCAGCAGTAAATCCAGCCTGTATGATAATATCAAGTTCACTATGGCATATCAAAACTTCAAGGAAAGCCGGATTGACCGAAACCTCAATTCTGAATTCAGGCGCATCAGAGAGGAACAGGTCGACGCGCTTTCGGTAAATGTTGACCTCGAGAAGGATGTCACCGAAAGTACGACCCTTAGCTATGGGGGGGAATACATCTACAACCTTGTGGGATCTGAGGCAAAGCAGGAAAGCATTTTAGAGGGGACAACTGAATCGATAGTTTCGAGATACCCCGATGGCTCCAGTTGGAAGTCCTTGGCAGCCTATTTCAATTTTAAGTATCGCCCTGATAAAACTTTTACCCTGCAATCGGGATTGCGATATAATTATATCGGGATTCGTGCCGACCTGTTGGATAATGATGAATTCCTGGACCTGCCATATACCAATGCCAATCTCGATACCGATGCCCTGACTGGAACAGTTGGAATTAGCTGGTCTCCAAACGATATAATAAACTGGAAACTCAGTGCCACAACAGCATTTCGCGCACCGAATATCGATGATGTGGGCAAGGTATTTGATTCCGCTCCTGGTTCGGTAGTTGTCCCTAATTCCGACCTTAAACCGGAATATGCCTATGGCGGTGAATTAGGTGTAACGTTGAATTTTAAGAACAATGTACAAATTGATCTGGCCACTTATTATACCTATTTAGATGATGCCCTGGTCAGGAGGGATTTCAGTATTAATGGCCAAACCGAGATTCTATATGACGGTGAGTTGAGCAATATTCAGGCCATTCAAAATGCCTCAAAGGCCTGGATCTATGGTTTTGAAGCCGGATTAAAAATATCCTTTTCAGAGCACTTAAAACTCAGATCGCAATTCAGTTTTGTAAGAGGCACAGAGGAAGATATCAATGGAATTGAAGTACCCGTTCGCCATGTAGCTCCTGCTTTTGGGAACACTCACCTGATCTGGGAAAATGATAAACTGAAACTAGATGCTTTTCTTGTCTATAACAATGAGCTATCCTTTAATCAACTGGCACCTTCGGAAGTTGAAAAGGCCTATTTATACGCCCGGGATCAAAATGGAAATCCCTTTTCACCATCATGGTATACCCTTAACCTGAGGTCACAGTACGAGATTACGGGAATGACCACCCTGACTGTGAGCCTTGAAAATATCACGAATCAGAGATACCGCACCTATTCTTCAGGTATAGCTGCCCCGGGGACAAACCTTATTTTAGCCCTGAAGCATAGCCTGTAATTTATCAGGGATTCGTTTAATACCGCTTTACAACCTTCCTGACCAGCCTGGCACCGTTTTCCACTTCTACAGTTACAACATAGGCAGACTGACTTAAATCTGAAGTGTTTAGTTGAATATTCGAACTATTGAGACCAGTTGATAAAAGAACTTTCCTGCCGAGCAGATCATTGATTTCAACGGTTTTAATAGTAAGGTTTTCGGCCACCCTTATATGAAAATTACCGTTTTGATCTTCATAGATAATAAGACTATAAGAGTCTGTTTGAATATCATCCAGATCAAGCGTCTCATTGATAAATACGATATCGAATCTATCGTTTATAAGGCCAGCTTCAGAATAAAAATTATAAGGTGATTCTTTGAGGTTATGAATAAAATTGTTGTAACCATCCCTGAGATATACGGGTTGATCCTGACCTTCAAATATTCCATCGATTTGGGCCATCCCAATATGATATTGCCCGGGAGATTCGATCTGCATACCAAGAGGAATCTCATCTGTTTCCTCAAATGGCAGCCCCCTGCCTTGAATAACAAAGATCTCATCATCTATCAAAGAATAAAAATTCTGGGTGTTATCCAGGGTCGTTAGGGCATCATACATGCGATCACGCGCCAGGGTCGCACCTTCTGCATACCCTACCAGGATCCTATCGACATCTTCATCTGATGAGATGAGATCAAGCCAGATCCTGTGTTTACCGGTGAATTCCGTTGAGTTTTCATCAGTAGACTCCCCAAAGACGACATTATTATCGGGATTCGGACTATAAAATTGGGAATTGTCATAGACGATATCCCTCAGGGTATTGTCGAATGTTACATTTTGAGTAGCAGCTCCACTTTCTAGCATGCTCACCATAAAACTCTGACCGGTTGCAATATAGCCGTTAAAGCCTATGGGGTCTGAGACTCCCATCTCATTATAAGCCACATAATCATCAGCATCATAATTATAAACGAAATCCTGGTAAAACGGATCAGGGTTTGAAGTGAGAGGATCATTTAGATGCCTCCATAAATAAACAAACCCATCGATATTGGTATTATCGATCAGGAAATCTATGGCATCGATTGATGAAGCATAGGGATTCCCGATAAGATTCCAATTGTCATCAACGCTGGAGCCATTAGTTCCCCGCCTGATCTCTACATCTATTGTTCCGTTATGAGGGATGCCGTTATTAAAGTCAACAGTTTCAGCAGGGTTAAAAGAATAGGATGGGTCCCGAACGATATATCCTCTGCCGATCTCCATGTTCATGCCTGTGGCGTCAATCCAGTTACCCTGGGTGCCATTAGCGTTGGTTGCAACCGGGTCCCAATAATATTTGTAAAGCGGCGAACTTCCGAAACCTGAATAAATACCGTCAACGTTAAAATTGACTACAGGGGATGACCAGTAAATGTAATCGTAATTCGATATTGAGGCGATTTCCCGTTTTACAGAAACATTTCCAATATTTGAAACATCATTGACCTGTACAAGTGATCCGTTGTTCTCTAT
>JABDPL010000241.1 GCA_013042825.1 Flavobacteriaceae bacterium
CCGCAAAATGACTCGCGGTTTCAGTCATACCGAATGTTTCATAAACCAGTGTTTTTTTCTCCTGTATATCTTCAATGAGTTTAGTTGGCACCGGGCTTCCTCCAACTATGATCAATTTAAAACAATCGAGTCTTGATAAGGCATTTCTCAATTGTAAGGGCGTCATGGCACAGAAATCGTAGGGCTTATAATCTGAAAACAGCACATGATGCGCCGGGGAAGCCGTGTCAAGTTCAAGTCCGAGTATCATGGCTCTGACCAACATCATTTTGCCCGCGATATAACGCGCAGGCAGGCAAAGCAATCCACGATTACCGGGTTCCAGGTTAAAATAATCACCTGTATTAATCGCCGAATTCACCAAAACCTGTTTCTGTACTGTGATAACCTTAGGATCTCCTGTTGAACCCGAAGTCTTGAGGTCAACAGTATCATTGTGATCCAACCAGTTCAAAAGAAATTCACCAACCTGGATCTCATAGGGATCGCCTTCTTTTACAAGGCTGTAGCCTACCTCTTTCAGGTCGTCATGACTATAATGAATTCCGTCCAGTTT
The DNA here is from genome assembly GCA_013042825.1 of Flavobacteriaceae bacterium. Taxonomy (GTDB): domain Bacteria; phylum Bacteroidota; class Bacteroidia; order Flavobacteriales; family Flavobacteriaceae; genus SHLJ01. The sequence goes on from JABDPL010000241.1 coordinate 557, forward strand.
AAACCGGTTGTGGACTTTATCAAATGTTGGAACTAGTCCCATATTCAGCAGATAAAATTAGTGAATTCTCATTAAAAGACTTCAATAGGCCGTTAAGATAGTGTAAAGATTAATCATCAAGGATTTTGTAATCTTCGCTTATCGGCTCGGTTACTTTCCCAAATAATTTCTCACCCCAGTTGGTCCATTTATAGCGTTTAGCCATTACAAGAAGTATGACGGGATAAAAAATCAGCACCGGAACCAATATATCCAAAAGGGTATTTTGAGCCTCCTGGGCCGTGTATCGGAAAATGGCATCCGTTTGCAGTGCAGACCAATCTGAGGTTATCAATAAGGCCGCCAGAAGGTTATTCCCGAAATGAAAACCAAGAGCAAGTTCCAGGCCTTCATCCATTAAAGTCATAATACCAAGTAATAAACCCGTTCCAATATAAAAGATCATGGTGATAAAACCCATTTCGGCGACCTCAGGATTCGCGCTATGCATCACACCGAATATGATAGAAGTAAAGAATAACGGAAACCATCGGTTCTTTACCAAAATACCGATATGCTGCATGAAATAACCGCGAAATAAATATTCTTCCAAACCGATCTGGAAAGGAAACAACACAATACTGATCAGGAATAGAATAGAGAACTTAACGGGATCGAACTGCAGGGCGATGCCCGAAGGATCCATGGCATAGGATATGGCGAAGAATGTTAATGTTAAAATTGTTACCAATGCGAAGGAAAAAAATATCCTGGACCAATCGATCTTTTCCCGTGCTGTAGTCAGGGACAGAATACTGCGTTGATGAATGAATTTGACGAACACGAATAGCAGGGCAAGCAGTACTGCGAATGGTATAAGATTGATGGCCAGGTTTACATTTGCCGGTATGCTTTTCACGAATTCATAAGCGCCTTCCATATCTTCAGGACTGGAGACCAGGTATACGATAAAATTCACGATATACATTCCTGAGACAATTATAGCTGTGAGCAGGAACATCCACAGTTCGGTTTTTCCTTTGTAGGCTTGTTCTATATAATTCATGGTTCTTTTAATTAAATCGCCAGTTGATTTCCGGCTCATATCGCAATGTACCATTTTTTACAACCAATGGTGATGGAATATTATTTGTGTATAATCCACCGGTTCCCAGGCCCTGGTACATGTTTGACTTCAGATTATAGGTCCATTGGGCAATTGCATTCAAACCGATATTGCTTTCCAACGCACTGGTTACCCACCAGCCTATGTCCATACTTTCGGCCAGGTTTATCCATTCCTCCGAATCCCTGAATCCGCCAAGCAGGCTCGGCTTCAAAATGACATATTTCGGATTTATGGTTTGTAACAATTCTTGTCGTTTTGTTACATCCTCAACACCTATCAATTCTTCATCAAGTGCAATATCCAAGGGTGAATTCGCACACAACCGGGCCATTTCCTTTACCTGCCCCTGTTTGATAGGTTGCTCGATAGAATGAAGATCGAGCACACTTAATTGCTCTAGTTTGAACAGGGCATTTTCCGGTTGAAAAGCGCCATTGGCATCAACGCGAAGTTCTATGTCCTCTTTTGAAAACCGTTTACGAATTTTTCTCAGCAGATTCAGTTCGGTCTCAAAATCGATCGCTCCTATCTTCATTTTAATACATTTGAAGCCTTGATCGATCTTGGTCTGGATCTGATCTTTCATAAATTGTTCATCACCCATCCAGATCAATCCGTTAATGGGTATAAACGCTTCTCCATTCGTAAAGGCTGAAGGAAATAATTTAAAAGGATGGTCACTTTTAAGGGAATACAAGGCCATCTCCAGTCCGAATCGAATGGAGGGAAACCCCGATAATTCCTCATAAAGCGCTCGCTGATCGTCGTTGATGTGCCCGCTAAGCCAATGGAGTTTTTCTTCGTATTCGGGCACATCATCTATGCTTAAACCGCGAAGCAAACTGCACTCACCTACCCCCTGTTTTCCATCCTCATCGATGATCAAGAACCAGCTTTCCTTACGGGTGAGTACACCGCGTGAGGTTCCACTGGGACGTTTAAAATCGAGAATATGCTTTCTAACGGAAGCCTTCATTCAGATTTCGAGGGATTCACCTATTTCAAGCAGCATCAGGTCCTTGTCTTTTTCATAGAATTTGCGTTTCGCCTGATCGTGATCAATTTCGATATAAACGAACGTATCATAGTGGTAGCCGAGTATCTTGTCGCATTCGATAAAATCACTGGCGATGATAGCATCATCCACTCCCATGGTAAAATTATCTCCAATTGGCAACACGGCCAGATCGAGGCTTGTTTGCATCGGGATTAATTTCATGTCCTGGGTTAGGGCTGTATCACCGGCGATGTAAATGGTCTTGTGCTCACCTTCAATGATAAAACCTCCGGGCTGGCCACCATAGGAACCATCGGGAAAACCAGAGGTATGAATAGCGTTGACATATTTTACCTTTCCGAAGTCAAACGTCCAACTGCCACCATGATTCATAGGATGGCCCTCCAGTCCTTTTCCCTGATAATGGGTGACGATTTCGAAGTTTGAAATAATCAAGGCCCCGGTGCGATTCGCTATGGCTTCCACATCAAGAATATGATCCTGATGTGCATGAGTCAACAGAATAAAATCAGCCTTTAACTTATCGATATTGATGTGACTGGCGTTTGGATTTCCGGATATAAAGGGATCGACCAGCAATATGTGTGTCCCTAATTCGATCTGCAGGCAGGCATGCCCTAAAAATGTAATTTTCATCGGTCGTTAATTTAGACTTAAAATTACGAATTAAATGGCATTGTATATATGCCCGAGTCCAAGTAAAAACGCCAGCAGGAAGGTTGATAGTGCTACCACTTTAAGTTGTGAATCCAGCAGGCCGGGTTGATCAGCCTTTCTCATGAAAAGCAGATGGCGTATAAGGGGAATAAATGCGATTAGGAATATGAGGTTAAATGGTGATGTATAATAAAGAACGCCCCAAATAGCGGTCAAGACCATGGCGCCAATAACTAGAAATAAATGATAGGCCTTCGCTTTCTCCCAGCCTAATTTCAAGGCCAGCGTTATTTTATTTGAAGCCTGGTCAGATTCCATATCCCGCATATTGTTCAAATTGAGAACTGCCACACTGAGCAGTCCAATAGCACAAGCGGGAAGAATGGTGACATGGTCGATTCTATGAGCAAACAACACATAAGATCCCATAACACTCAGGAGTCCGAAGAAGATAAAGACCATTAGATCACCTAAGGAGCGATAACCATAAGCCGATTTCCCAACTGTATATTTGATGGCCGCATACACGGCCAACCCGCCAAGCCCCAGAAACAGTGCCGCATAACCGATTCTCTTTATACCGAAGGCCATGAAAACAGTTGAGATGACCAATACGATAACAAACAGAATATTGATCCGGATGGCCCTGAACATTTCAACAGGTGTGATCAGTCCACTCTGGATGGCGCGTTCAGGCCCGATACGATCGTCGTTATCCGTTCCCTTTAACCCATCACCATAATCATTTGCCAGGTTCGACAGTATCTGCAAACTTATGGTTGTTAAAATTGCCAGTATGAAAACGATCAGATCGAACAATCCGTTATAGAACGCGAGGAATCCTCCTACGATTATTCCGGAAACCGAGAGCGGCAGGGTTCGGAGCCTGAAGGCCGATAACCACAATTTAATTTTGTTCATACCCAGATAAGCAGATTATGGGATCCATTTTTTATTGAAATTAGGTTTGCGCTTCTCGAGGAACGCATCCCTACCTTCTTTTGCTTCATCGGTCATATAGGCCAGTCGCGTCGCTTCACCTGCAAACACCTGCTGACCAACCATGCCATCATCCGTAAGATTCATTGCAAATTTCAACATCTTTATGGAGGTGGGTGATTTAGCCAATATTTCCTGAGCCCATGTATAGGCCGTATTTTCGAGTTCTTCGTGTTTAACCACGGCGTTTACCATACCCATTTCACAAGCTTCATCGGCGGAATAATTTCTGCCGAGGAAGAAGATCTCCCTGGCTTTTTTCTGTCCAACCATTTTGGCCAGATATGCTGAACCGTAGCCCCCATCAAAACTGGTTACATCAGCGTCGGTCTGTTTAAAAATAGCATGTTCTTTACTCGCCAGGGTTAGGTCACATACCACGTGCAGACTGTGTCCGCCACCAACAGCCCAACCCGGAACCACAGCAATCACAACCTTAGGCATAAACCTTATCAGGCGCTGAACTTCCAGAATATTCAACCTGTGATAACCGTCCTCTCCAACGTATCCCTGGTGTCCCCTCGCCTTTTGGTCGCCACCTGAGCAAAAACTCCATACACCATCTTTTGGCGAAGGCCCTTCGGCACTTAAGAGTACCACCCCAATGGAGGTATCCTCCTGTGCATCATAAAAAGCCTTGTATAATTCACTGGTGGTTTGTGGCCTGAAAGCGTTTCGCACTTCAGGACGATTAAAGGCTATTCTTGCAACGCCCTCAGACTTTTTATAAGTAATGTCCTCAAACTCAATTGCGGTTTTCCATTCGATCTGTGCCATGGGATATCTAATTGAGAAATTTTTGCAAAGTTAAAACTAATTTCATTAAATCAGGTTGGGAGTATTCACTCCCCTGTATAAACTTCAAATTAATTATAAGCCCTTACCCGATTCACATATAAGCTGCCTGGTGGCAGGCTCATATCAATTTGAATTGGATTTGATCCCTTTCGTTTATGTCAGAAACGATAAATCTAATTGAGGCTTATCCCTTCCTCGGTTATGCTAATCTGTTTAAGCTTGTAGAGATGACCTATGGCTTTTTTGAAGCTCTTTTTACTCATCTGAAGTTGATGTTTGATATCGTCGGGTGCCGATTTATCGTTGAGCCCGAGAAAACCGTCGTTTGCCTTGAGTCGTTCAAGAACCTTGTCGGCGTTTGGCTCAATGCTTTTGTATCCGATCTGCTCTAATACGATATCCAGCTTATTATCCGGGCGGACTTTTTTCACAACGCCTTTATATCGATCACCGACATGTACATCTTTGAAAAGATCATTGGTGTGAATTAATCCGAGATGCTTATTGTTAACGATGACATACATCCCGACATCAGACGGATGCGAAATGATCACCTCCACAACATCAAATTTCTTGAGATCCAGATTATCGTTGTTCAGGAATCGCTTGGTCTTACTCGAGGCTACCAGCCGTCCTGTTTCTTCATCCAGGTAGCAATAGACCAGATACCACTGCCCTGAGGTCATGCGGAAGGCCTGTTCTTTAAACGGACAGAATAATTCTTTTGTGAGTCCGAAATCGAGGAAGGCTCCGAATTTGGTTAGCTGACTGCAACGCAATAAGGCGAACTCACCTTTTGAAATAAACGGTTCCTCGGTTGTAGCGATGGGACGTTCCTCATTGTCGAGGTATACAAATACCCTCAGCTTATCACCAATCTGAAATCGATCGGGTACATATCGATTGGGTAACAGCACCTCATCACCTTGTTCGTCACCTAGAAAAAGTCCGGGTTCACGCTGCCGCAGTATGCTAAGTTCATTATATTCCCCTATCCCGATCACGTTTTCAAATATTTTAGTTGGCTTTAAAGATAAAGCGATTCCTTTCCGAAGTGCTTCACCAGCAGATAATATACAACAGCCCTGTACTTGGTTCTATGGGTTCTTCCGTAGGTTGACAGAATATCATGGATGACATCCAGACCATCCTCTGGTTCCAGTTGGAGTTTTTCAATCAGGAACTTTTGTTTTACCCGCTCGATCTCTCCTTCTTCGGAACTGGAGATATTGCCTGAATCACGATTGTAGATCGACGGTCCCAGGCCAACGGTGATCTTTTTTAAAAGCACCATGTCCGGTTGAATGCCGAATTTTGTTTCAAGATCCCTGGCGTATTTTACGATTAACTTATCCCGTTGATTCATGATCGATTATTTTATGTATTCAAAGTAGTTTAAAAGTATGGAATCATTATCTAACCTGGGCGTAAATATCTCTATCAGTTTCGGCCGTTCACTGTCATCATAAAAACCGGCCAGGTTCTCATTCAACTCATCAACACTTTGTGCAGAACTGTATTCCAGATTATACATTTCACAGAGCGGCCTGGCATTCAAATCGTGAATGGTTTCGAAATAGGTATCGAAGTTTTCGGTATTCTTATGGCCCGGTAAAATTCTAAAAATTCCCCCGCCACCGTTATTGATGAGAATAATCCTGAAGGAGCTGGGGATATAATTATTCCAAAGTGCATTGCTGTCGTAAAAGAAACTCAGGTCACCCGTAATATGAACCGTCTGTTTATTCGATACCACTGCCGATCCTGCGGCTGTTGACATACTACCATCTATTCCTGATGTTCCGCGATTACAGAAAACTTCAACGCTTGTTTTGAGATCGAATAATTGGGTATAACGGATGGCCGAGCTGTTCCCCATCTGAAGCACAGTATTATCGGGTAAGGTTTCCAGCAGCTTCTCAAATACCTTAAGATCACAGTACGGAATAGACTCCAAATATTTCTGATGCATTCTTGCCCGATGAGCCTTGAGCAGTTTAAGCC
>JABDPL010000244.1 GCA_013042825.1 Flavobacteriaceae bacterium
GATCATGACTCAGGTTGGTAAAAATGCCGCCTACAAACTGTAATCCTTCGGTTCTCTTTTGATCGATCCCATGGCTGCTAACCTCCATGAAGCAATACTCAACTCCTTCTTCATTCATCAATTTCAAATATGAATTGATCGTAAGTGAGTCGGGTGTTGTATGTGAAGTTTGGTACTCACGGTTATCAACCATGATACGTACTGTTGAAATCAGTCCTACTTTGAAACCGGCTTTTTTAAACAGCTGATATAAAAGAGTTGCGATGGTGGTTTTTCCGTTAGTACCGGTAACACCAATAAGCTTCAAATTTCCTGAGGGCACCTCATAATAATTTGATGCCATTATGGCGAGTGCCTTTGCTGTATCTGTAACTTCGATATATGTAATACCCTCCTGAAGTTTGGAAGGCACGCGTTCACAAACCACCGCAATAGCTCCCTGAGATATGGCGTTGTCTATATAATCATGACCATCAACACTAGTCCCTCTGATGGCCACAAATACATCTTTCGGTTCGATCTTCCTGGAATCAAACTGAACAGCATTTAGTTTCACACCGGTATTGCCAACAACAGCGTTAAGATTAACCTTATACAATATGTTCTTCAATTCGATCAAGACGATTCCAGGATAATGGTTTGATTAGGTTTTACCTTGGTTCCTTTAGAAATCGATTGGGCTTTGATATTTCCCGTTCCTCTGAGTTTTACTCTTAGCCCCATATTCTCGAGCAGTGCGATGGCATCCATGGCGGGTAATCCTTTAACATCAGGCATAATTGTTAAATACGTCTGGGCCAGGTCGTAATACCGTTCGAAATCCTCTTCAACATCGGCTACCTTAACATCCAGGACCGAAATTTCATCTTTCACCGGGGTGTCCGTATAGATCTTTTGGGCTATCTTTTTAAATACCGGTCCTGAAACATCAGCGCCATAGTAGCCTACGCTCTTATCGGGCTCATGAATGACAACTATGCAGGAATACTTCGGTTGTTCAGCAGGGAAGAATCCGACGAAAGAGGAGATATAATTCAAGCGGTCCTTATCCACATAATCCTTTTGGCATGTTCCTGTTTTCCCGGCCATTGAGAAATTCTCGGAATACAGTCGGTGGCCCGTTCCATGCGGTTTTTCAACAACGTTAACGAGCAGTTGTTTTAACTTGGCAATGGTCTCATCTGAACAGATTTGCTTGTTGATGACCTCTTTGTCAAAGGATTCAATAGTATTACCGAATTCCTTTACCTCTTTAAGGAATCGTGGTTTGACCATTTCGCCCTCGTTAGCGATAGCGTTATAAAAGGTCAGGGTTTGAAGCGGAGTGAACGATACGCCATATCCATATGCCATCCATGGCAAGGCAATACCACTCCAGCGCCCGTTCTTTATATCGGGATCGGGAATCACTGGCTCACCCTCTCCAATAATCGGTAATTCGAGCTTTTCCTTTAGGTTCATCGCATAAAGCCGCTTTACGAACTTCCTTGGATCATCTTTATAGCTTTCATTAATAGCCTGAACAATTCCCGTATTTGAGGATACCTCAAACGCTTTTGAAACCGAGATCTTACCATAACCACCATCCCTTGAATCACGCACATAGGCGTTATAAAATCTTAAGATGCCACCATTGGTATCTACGATATCGCTGGTGTCGATCACCCTGTCCTCAAGTCCGGCCGCCACTGCCATTAATTTGAATGTAGAACCCGGCTCATGGGATTCCCACACGGCATAATTTCGACGTTCATAATACTTACCGCTCTTCCCTTTACCCAGGTTCGATATCGCTTTGATCTCTCCGGTTTTCACATCCATTACCACAACACATCCATGATCAGCCTTGTAGTACTCGATCTGCTCTAGCAAGGCATGATGGGCGATATCCTGAATATTGACATCGATAGTGGTGTAGACATCATATCCATCCTTGGGTTCGATCTGGTTATAATCCTCGATAGGCTTCCATTGTCCTTTGCCTATGCGCTGTTTCAACCGGCGCCCATCGGTACCTCTAAGGTATTTTGCACCGAAGGCCCCATCGATTCCTGGGCGCGTAACATTGCCCTGATCATCGGTCCTCTCGTAACCGATGGTCCGCTGGGCGATCCCACCCATGGGGTATTCGCGTTTGGTCGTTTGCTCCACTATCAACCCCCCTTTGAATGCTCCAAGCTCTAACAAAGGAAAACTCCGGAATCTGAGATAGTCGGAATAACTGATATCCCGCGCCAGGAGAACGTATCGATTTTTATCAGCTCTTGCTTTGCGCAGATTTTGCTTATAGGTAGAAGCGGATTTACCGTGATAGCTGGCCAGTGAATCTGCCAATCCTGAAATGTACTGATCAAAGATCTTCCTGCTCGGCGTTAGTGCATCAAATCGAATATCGTACTTGGGGACAGATGTGGCGAGTAGACTCCCATCTGCCGCATATACATTCCCGCGATTTGCGGGTATTACAACATTCTTTATGGTACGCTCTTCTGCTAAACCCCTGTAGACCTCACCCTGAACAAATTGTATCTTGAATAACTTGAACGTGATAAGCAGAGCGAAGATGAACATACATCCTGCCACAAAATACAATCGGTTCAATATGTTCTTTTCTTTACCTTCCAAGAAATCTGATTAATTCGTTGATTTTATAAAGATCTTCTTCGGCGGGGTTTCTGAAGGCAGGATTCCTTTGGGTGCGAGTTCTGCTCTCACATTCGATTCCATTTTCAAGCGCATAAGCCTGGACCGGCCGTCTACGAATAGAGACCGGAGCTCCTTAACCTCTTCATTGAGCTGTGCAATATCATGAACCTTACGATCGGCACTGTGAGAGCTCGCAATCATAATGATGGCCAGAAAAGACAGAAAGATGATCAGTCTCCAGTTCTTAAAACTGTCATCACTTACAAGGAACTTACCTCTTAATACGCTGTAAATACTTTTCTTAACCATGCTTAAATCCGCTCCGCTATTCTTAGTTTTGCACTTCTTGCCCTCGAGTTTAGCTCAACCTCCTCCTCACTCGGGATGATCAATTTTCCTACCTTTTTGAAAGGCACATCTATATTTCCGAACATGTCTTTCTCTGGCTCACCCTCAAATAAGCCGCTTCTGATAAATCGTTTCACCAGGCGATCCTCCAAGGAATGGTAAGAGATAAGACTTAATCGGCCTCCTTTAGTAAGCAGATCCGGGGTTTGATTCAGGAATTCCTTTAAGGCTTCCAATTCCTGATTGACTTCTATTCTAATAGCCTGGTAGACCTGGGCAAAAATCTTGTTCTCACGTCTGCGGGGGCAATGGGGTCTTAATATTACATTCAATTGGTCGGTGGTCCTGATCTCCGATTGGTGCCTGGCACCGACTATCACCCTTGCAAAAACAGGGGCCTGCCTGAGCTCACCGTATTGATAGAAAATGGC
>JABDPL010000260.1 GCA_013042825.1 Flavobacteriaceae bacterium
GCATCGAATAAGAGGTTATTCGGGTTTTCGCGTCGAATAGATTCGATCAACTTTGCGCGTCTTGCTATTCCCCCTTTGTTCGCATTGCGACCGTCCTCTGGCCCGAAGGGATCAATATGGCTGTGAACGTCATTGGTGTGAAGGATAGTTATGCGGGTTGATCCATTTGATGAGAACGATTGTAATCCGAGTCCGCCTGCAGCTATAAAGGCGGAGCTCGATAAGGTCTGTCTGATAAAGGCCCGTCTTTTCATTTATTTATTTTTTCAATTATAAACCGGTCGTCAATAACGGGTTGTATGGTGTCGGTCCTGGAAAAATAATCGATCATCGCATCACGAATCTTGTAATTCAATGTATGCAGGCTGTCGCCCAGCTTAAAAAAGTTCATCCGATCACCCCCGTAATACAGATAGTCGTTGGTGGCAACACTGTATATCTTATCTTCTGTGATAGGTGATCCGCTAATAGTCGCTTCCAAAACTTCATATTCGGGGTTTAGTTTGAGTTTTAATCCGTTAATGGGGTGAGCCCGTTTTGCCAGTCGTAAATAATTGATCATACTATCAATAATAGATCCTTTCATTTCAACGACGACGATCGAATTCTCAAAAGGCATGATTTCGAAGGCCTCCCGTGTTGTAATGGGACCCTCGGGCAGAATGGCTCGTATTCCGCCATGGTTTAATAAAACCATATCTATCACCTTGCCGGTTCTGGACTTAAATATGGGGTTCGCCTGTTCATATACAAGATCGGCCATCATATTGCCTATTGCGGTATTAAGTTCGCCGTCGGTCTTGGAATATAGGTCGGCAGAATAAGAAATTACGCTATCGAGGCTTGCATTAAGATGTTCTCTATAAGGTTTGATAAAGCCATCGATTTCCCGAACGATCGACAAGCTGTCATTAATTTCAAGGCGATTTCCCTCGATTCGGTAAAGTTGTTTGGCCGGGCGGCATGATATGAGAACAAAAAGGCCCAGAAAACACATAAATTGTTTATAATTCATGGAATAAGTGATATTGCGCATATCTTACAAATCCTGCAGTTTAGTACATTTGTAGAAACGCAATAAATATAAATGTTTTTAAAGCGATTCAAGGAGAAATCGAACCTGAAATATTTCAACAATGTTCTGAATGATATCGAGCGGCATGTTCCACCGGGCAAGATCGAATCACTTGGGATTCTCCTTAATTATTCTGAATTCAATCGTTATGATCAATTGCGTGCGGTCATGAAATCGATCGGGATCAAGGATAATAAAGTCCGCTTTATAGCATTTATAGAAGATGAGAAGGATAGGCCAAATTCCTGGGATGATTTTTTTTCGCCAAACGATTTCGGCTGGAAGGGCAAGATCAAGAACGTCCAATTGGAAGATTTTATAGATACACCATTTGATGCTTTGATCTGTTACTATAAAAGCATTTCACTGGAGTTGGATTTCGTAACGGCATTATCGAAAGCCGGATTAAAAATCGGGATCTCAAATCACGATCCGCGGTTATTCGATCTGATAATCGATCTGGAACCGCGTTATCTGAATGTATTTCAGAAAGAAATAGATAAATATTTAAAAGTTCTGAATAAGATATAGTATGCAGGAGTTAATAGGAACAGGAGTTGCTTTAATCACGCCTTTTACAGCTAATAATGAGGTTGATCATGAAGCGCTCAAACGGCTTGTTGAATACAATATAAACCACGGCACAGACTACCTCGTTTTAAGCGGCACCACAGGTGAAAGTGTAACCATCACCTGGGAAGAAAAGCAGCAGATTATCGAGACTGTTTCAATGGTCAATAATGGGCGTTTACCGATGGTGCTCGGAATAGGAGGTAATAATACCCATGAGGTGATTCAGGAGATTCGAGATACAGATCTTTCCGGTTTTTCGGCCATACTTTCCGTCTCACCTTACTATAGCAAACCTACCCAGGAAGGACTCTATGAACATTTTAAGGCCGTTAGCGAAGCCTCTCCCATTCCCGTGGTGCTTTATAATGTGCCGGGAAGGACATCGAAAAACATGCTGCCCGAGACCACGCTCAGGCTTGCCCGCGATTTTGAGAATATAGTTGCCGTAAAGGAAGCGGGCAATAGTGTACATCAGTACCTGGAGCTATTAAAGCAAAAACCCCATGATTTTTTGATTATATCGGGCGATGATGATCTGGCCTTGGGTGTAATACTGGCTGGCGGCTCGGGAGTAATCTCGGTTATTGGTCAGGCGGTGCCCGAGTTATTTTCGAAAATGGTAAAACTTGGACTTAGAGGTCAGGCAGGTGAAGCTTATGACATCCATTTTCAACTGATGGATTTGACTTCAGCTATCTTCGCCGAGAATAATCCTGCAGGAATAAAGGCCGTTCTCGATATCATGGGCATTTGCGATCCTTATGTCAGGTTGCCTTTGGTTGAGGTGAGTGACAAGCTCAAAAAGGAGATGGGTGTGTATGTTGAAAAATTGGCACTTACCGGCATGTACTCCTGAAGCAGAAGATAAAATAAAGGTTTTCATTATCCGTTATAAATACTTACTTTTGCATGCTGTTTTGAATATGAAAAAACTCATCCTTATAGTATTAACCGGATTTCTACTGGTTTCATGTAACGAATATCAAAAGGCATTAAAGGCTACAGATATAGTTGAGAAATTCAAAGTAGGATCAGAATTGTATGATGCGGGGAAGTACAACAAGGCGAACAGGCTTTTTGTTCAGGTTGTTCCGAAATACCGTGGAAAGCCCCAGGCCGAACGCCTTATGTACATGTATTCCCAAACCTTTTATGAAATGCGGGATTACTACACAGCGAATTACCAGTTTGAGCGTTTTGTGAGTGCATATCCAAACAGTCAGAAGGTGGAGGAAGCAGCATTTCTAGGAGCCAAAAGCTATTATTTTCTTTCTCCTGCTTATACCAAGGAGCAGAAAGAAACTTATGAGGCCATCGAGAAATTACAAGCGTTTATAAACTCCTTTCCGCAATCTGAGTATATTGCTGAAGCCAATACACTGGTTAAGGAACTGGATTTTAAATTGGAGAAAAAGGCATTTGAGATCGCAAAGAATTACAATCGTGTCGGGCCTTTTACCAGAGATTATAAGGCTGCGATAAAATCCTTTGATAATTTCCTGCTGGATTATCCCGGAAGCACCTTACGGGAGCAGGCCTTATTTTACCGCCTGGACTCGGCTTACAAACTAGCTGTAAACAGTGTGGAATGGAAGATGGAAGATCGTTTGAATAAAGCTATCAATTATTACGAGCAGTTCATAGGCAAGAATCCGGAATCGGAATTTATTGAAGATGCCAGGGAGATGCAGGAAGAGCTTACCGAATTGCTAGAGAATTTTAATACTAAAA
>JABDPL010000277.1 GCA_013042825.1 Flavobacteriaceae bacterium
ACGATGAGTAGCTCGTTTATTTTTGCTAAGGATGATCTTTTCTTTGCTTATCCGAATAATTACAACCATTATGTGAGTTATTATCGCAATACGTATCAGCATGGCGGGATAAGTCTAGAGGAAGTGATTATACCATTCGCCGTTCTTTCACCGCGATAAATATCCACAAAATGCATATTTCATCGATAAAATGCATATTTTTATTGGATAATACGTACTTTATTCATATTATTGCATTATAGTTCATGGATTTCAGCATTGAATTTGATTTAAAAGACCTTGAGGATTTATCCTCTTCGTTATTTAATATTATTAATAGCAAGGTGATTTTATTCTATGGTGAAATGGGAATCGGTAAAACGACTTTGATAAAGTCATTGGTCCAAATTTTGGGTGGAATTGATGAAGTTACTAGTCCGACGTTTTCTCTAGTCAATGAATACCGGGTCACGGATGATCTGGTTTATCATTTTGACTTTTACCGAATAGAAGACGCCATTGAAGCGTTAGATTTAGGGTTCGAGGACTATTTAAAAAGCGGGCATTGGGTATTTATCGAATGGCCGGATAAAATTGACGATTTATTGCCTTCCGAGGCGGTTAAAATAACTATAAAACAGGGTAAAAAATGCTCCAGAGCCCTCGATTTGGAGCTTGTGAATGATAATAATTAAAAAAGTTTAAATATTTTTTAAAAAAACAAGTAAACGACGCACAAGCAAGAATCGCAAAAGTACGGTAAAACCGTAGTGTTCAAGAGATTTACAGTATTTGATTTAACATTTCATTAACAGAAAAATGACGGTTCTAAACCTAAATTTGAGGTGTTAATTAATTAATTAAATCCCTTGAATTATGAAGACTAAAAAGTTTTTACTTGCAGTTGCCATTTTTGGCGGTGTTTTGTTTACAGCGCAAGCGACAAACATCATCGATTTAAATGAGCAAACTTCAACAAACATCGAAAAGAGTAAAATCAAACCAGGATCCAACGGATAAAAAAGGTTTGATAATTGGTAGTATTGTAGCGACTATAATTGCTGCAACTCCATACTTATTTTACACTTACAGAAGTGTTCCAGATGTGAAAGTTTGGGACACTTTTTTATTTACGATCGAGAGCACCTATTATGGGGATGCTAATACGTTGGCATGGGCAATAATGGTTAAAATAATTCCATTATTATTACTATTATTATGGTTTTTTACTTGCCGTCATTGGTGGTATCATGCTTTATTGGTTCCGATTGCAATGTATTGTTGGCAATTATTCGGGGTAATTAATGATGAGTCTGAATATCTTGATGAATTGGGATTAGTTTATTTACTACCCGTTATGGCAATTGTAATCCCCTCAATTTATCTAATACGGGCTCAAATGTTTAATAAAATAAATACTGCTGATAAAAGTATGGAAGAGCTGGAAGAAGAATTCAAAATCAAACCAAAATCCTTTTTGGATAAACTTGGTGATTATTTTTAAATTAATTTTTATAGGTCAACTTCGGTTATCATCAAAAATGCTCCTGTAAATTGATCTAAGACGATTTTAAAGTGTTTGAAATCGGAGTATTTAATTCCAACCTGGTTTATATAAAATCGCTGATTAATTCTTCCATTTAGGTCAAAAGCCACAACCCCATTAATTATTTTCCATTCAAAGGATATATGTTGCCAGTACATACCCCATAGTGTGTCGCTTAGATATGCATAAGCAGATTGCACAAAATAATCCTGGTTAATGGTATCGTTATTTAACTTCTGTTTAATTATTATACGAATCTCAGATTGGCCTTTTAACTTGACCTGTAATCGCGATTCCACCAAGTCGCTTTCATGAATTATTACTTCAGTCAATGCCTGAGATAGATCGATTTGCCTGAATTCATAAAATTCATGAACCGAATGGAATTGCAGGTCCGTCGAATCAGGAAACCCAATAAAACATTGAAAACTATCCTGCTGTCCGCTCAATAACACCATTTCTTCATATGCGTTAATTCCTAGAACGTCACATTGTGACGTCATATCTTGATATGATCGAATTATGGATTTTAAATCGTAGTCTGAATTGACCGAACAAGAAATCAACAATAATACTATTAAAATTATTAGGACTCCCTTGCTTTTGAAAGATAAGTATTGTTTAAACATAAATAGAATATATTCTATAAATATATAGATTATATTCTATTTATACAAACTATAAAAACCAAATAATAAATCTTAAAGGTCTTTATTCTTTTATTAAATATTCTATAGCCATTTTGAGAAGAAATCCATCATTTCTTCTTTCAATTCATAATGCATTCTGATATATTGGCGCATATCATCTTTTAATTTGCCTTGCTCATTTTGCAAGCGGCCGTCAATGCTTTCTGTTAAATCAGCGTATGCAATATTTTGCATTTTTTTCTTACACCGATGCATTAATTTGGAAATCTCATTTCTTTCTATCATTATTCGATTCTGAAATCGCTCTAATGGTTTTGTGGCACGTTTATCATATTCCCGTCCCGCTATCTCTTCCAATTTTTCTTGAAAGGTATCCATCTCATTAAAATGAAAGCGCAATTCTCGCTTCCAAGTTTCCAAATTAAACCTAAGATCGCTTAAGTATGATACTTTCGTCTGCATAATATTGAATGTTTATATTAATTTTCTTTTACTAATTCTTTTTGAACATGCAACGGAACCAACTCATATGAGTTAAATTCGGAGCTAAACGTTGCTTTCCCTTGTGTAAGTGATCTCAATTCAGTTGAAAAACCAAAGAGTTCTGCTTCCGGTGTTATACACTTTAAGACCTGGTAATTATCCTTACTTTCTATTCCCTGAATGATAGAACGACGCGATTGCAAATCGGTCATCACATTACCAACCATATCTTCCGGCACCTTCACAGTTAATTTATTGGTGGGCTCCAATAATTTAGGTGCAGCATTTAAAAAGGCCTCTCTAAAAGCATGAGAACCTGCAATTTTAAACGAAATATCGTTACTGTCTACCTGGTGCATTTTTCCATCATGAACCATGACACGAACATCACGACAATAGGATCCTGTTAATGGTCCCGATTCCATAACCTCCAGGATACCCTTCATAATTGAGGGCAAATAGCGTGTATCGATAACTCCACCAACTATACAATTATAAAAAACGAGTTTACCACCCCAGGCCAGGTCCAGATCTTCTTTTCCACGTATGTTAAATCCGACCGGTTCCGGCATGCCGTCATAATACGGTTCAATTTTAATATGAACTTCTGCAAATTGTCCCGATCCACCTGATTGCTTCTTATGGCGGTAATTAGATGAAGTCGATCTTTGTATGGTTTCCCTATAATTGATCTTACGTTTTTTAAATACGGCCTCAACACCATAAATGTTCATAAGAATCCATTTAATAGTAGTTAAATGAAGCTCTCCCTGACAACCGACGAGTTGCTGCTTGGCCTCTTTTGAATATTGCAGTACTACCGTAGGATCCTGGCTATGAAGCTTTTTAAGCGCATCAAACAGTTTTTCCTCATCATTTTTGTCGGCAGCATTTACAGCTTTTACGATTCGAGGATCTGGATAATCGATTGGCTT
>JABDPL010000278.1 GCA_013042825.1 Flavobacteriaceae bacterium
GGCATGATCTTCCAGACTGAAAAGCAACTCAAGGAATTTGGTGATAAGCTCTCTGAAGACAAGCGGAAGTCAATTGAAGATGCCCTTGAAGAATTGAAGAAAGCTTACGAGACCAAGGATATTGACGTGATAGATCCGGCGCTTGAAAAGATCAATGAAGCCTGGAAGGTCGCCAGCGAAGAGATGTATAAAGCTCAGCAGGAAGCTCAAGCCAGTGAAGGCCCGGCTCCTGAACAAGGACCATCAGGGGATGGATCTGAAGGCAGCGATGTGGAGGACGTAGACTTCGAAGAGGTTAAATAAGTTTCATAAACATTTATTAACAAAAAAGCGTAACCGGGAAATTCCCGGTTGCGCTTTTTCACTAATCTAATGCTTCTTATTTGAGAAACTTACCGTATCCGTCTAGTTTAACTCTTTTCTTCTTGTCACCTTTGGTCAATACAACCTTCCATTGCCTGTTGCTGTCACCGTCGTAGTAATCTACCCGGTAAACGTCTTTTTCAATTTCCCATCCGGGATATCGATCTGCAACGGCAAAACGAACCATTTCTGGTAACTTAACATTTTTAAAACGCTCTGCGGTTCTGATGATAACACCGTCTTTGTTATATGCTGCAAGGATCTTGCCTTCTGGTATAAAGAAACGCACTTCGTAAAGATCGTATTCATCGGTATAGAATTCAGCGTTTTTAAGATCGAACTCGGCAACTTTCTGCTGGAGCATCTTAACAGGTACTGGCACTTCTTTTGAATCAACAGCGTTCAAATACTTGTAATTTACCGCTGTGAGTTCAACAGCTTCCAGTTCTATAACCTGCGCGTTCAATTGGCTGGTAAGGCCAAAAATTAATAGACCTAGAATCAGTTTTCTCATATTAGTTGTTTTTATAGATTAATGGCTATAAACTAAAACAAATATTAACATTTAACAATGATATAAGTCATAAAACGTAATATTAACAAAGTTTTAAAGTTACAAATAGTAATATTATTGTATAAATAATTAAAAAATAGTAATAATTTAAGTTTTGATTTTTAATTCAGATTTGTGCTTAAAGAATGTTATGGTTTGAAAATGAGATTATTAGTGGTGAGGTGCATATATTTTATTTCGAAACGTAAGAAAAATACTATAAAAATATGCATTTCATCGAAAAATAAATACATTTTATGGGATAAAAGAATTTATAACCCTATATTGCTCCCCTCAAAACAACTAATGAATTAGCGAGAATTATGAAAAGATTTCTACTTATGATGATTATGGGCACTTTAGTGACCACTTATACCATTAAGGCGCAGACCACTATATGGTCTTCAAATTGCGAGAATCTGGCCGGATGGATATGGGATGATATTGATGGTGATGGAAATAACTGGTTCTATTTTACCGGTGGGGAAAATGTTGGATTTCAGCCCGGACAATTCCTGGCATCTCCATCTATGACAGGCAGCCAAAATAATGCTATACGTACACCGGTATTCAATATTCCGGGTGGCGAATCAGACCTGAGCTTATCCTTTCGAATTGGTGCTTCCAGCGATACAAATTATCAGGAAACATATTATGTATACATCCAGGAAAACGGCGTAGGCGGGGCGTATGATAACCTGATTCATCAAGCCACACTAACTGACGGGGGGACCGGTTCGGCTCAAGATGTATCGATATCTATTCCAGATATTTATGCCGGAAAGGATGTGTACCTTAGTATCCGACATTCCAATCCTGTGAATCAGGAATTCCTTATGGTTGATGATTTTTTGGTTACATCAGGACAAGCATTGTCTGTGGGTGACTCCGATTTCGAGCTGTTTTCCATCTATCCGAACCCTACAAGAAAAGTTTTGAACATATATTCGAATGTGCCGGTAGACCAAGCCGAGGTCTATAACCTTCTCGGACAAAAAGTAATGGCATTTAACGAAAGTTCACTGTTGAACCAAAAGATCGATGTCTCCAATCTGCAAACTGGAAACTATCTTCTAAAAGTAACTATCAACTCTGAATCTCAAATTTACCGCTTTATTAAGAATTAGTCTATTAGTTAGTTAGTATTTACGTTATAATGCCCCAAAAGAGGTCCGATTTAAGGACCTCTTTTCTTTTGCTATATTTTATATCTTTAGCCCGTTTAATAATATCTTCCGAATGTCTGATCTGCGTCAAATATTGAATATCAAGCATCCCATAATCCAGGCCCCGATGTTCCTGGTATCGAATACACAAATGGTAAAAGCCGCTATGGATTGCGGAATAGCCGGATGCATTCCGGCCTTGAATTACAGAACCCTCGATCAGTTGCGGGATGCACTTCGGGAACTCAAAGCAGCAAAACCTGAGGGTGGCGCATTCGGATTCAACCTTATCGTCAACAAATCGAATGTTAAATATAAAGGTCAGCTTGAAGTGATCTGTGAGGAAGGCTGTGATTTCATCATTACATCGCTGGGTAGTCCCGAGGAAACCATACGCCAGGCCCATGCGGCGGATATTAAGGTGTTCTGCGATGTGGTCGATCTCAAGTTTGCAAAAAAGGTGGAAGGGCTGGGAGCAGATGCGGTCATCGCTGTAAATAATCAGGCCGGTGGGCACCGGGGACCTGCCTCACCAAAGGAGTTGATTGCAGTGATAAACGAAGGCTGTTCCATCCCTGTGATCTCAGCCGGAGGTGTTGGCCGCAAGGCCGATGTTGATCGCATGCTGTCTTATGGCGCTGTTGGTGTCTCGGTCGGGAGTCCGTTTATCGCCTCTGAGGAAGCTGGCGTAACCGAAGAATATAAACAGGCTTGTGTGGATTATGGGGCCGATGATATCGTGGTTACTGAACGCATTTCAGGAACACCATGTACGGTGATCAATACACCCTATGTTCAGAAAATCGGAACCAGGGCGACCTGGATTGAAGGTGTGCTGAATAAGAATAAAAAGCTTAAAAAATGGGTAAAAATGGTGCGTTTTTCAATAGGAATGAAAGCTACTGAAAATGCTGCCTTCAAGGCAACCTATAAAACCGTCTGGGTAGCTGGCCCGAGTATAGAACATACCCATGATATTCTGCCCGTGCAGGCTATAGTAGATAAATTGATTAAGTAAGCCGGTTTTCCAACCTGCCCTTTATTTGCGGCCACTCCGACTTCAGTATTCCGCATTGAAAGATATTTCTTAAGAACTCATCAGGCCTGAGACTATCCTGACGTAAAATTCTTTCCATTAATCCTATTTTTCTTACAATTTGTCGAGTACTTTTACTTTTCCAAGCTAATTTGAATTTGAATTTTTACATTTATGTATTATCCTAAGTTACACTTCCTGATTTGATTAATAGCTCAATTTAAATCTCGACCTTTTCGAGTGTCCATTTCTTTTTATGTTCTTAATAGACTATATGTTTGGTTAGCTATTGTTATTAATCAAATTTAGTCACTATGAAAAGCTTTACCTTACGAATTATTAATTCGTTTACAAAAGGCAGGCAACTAGGCTTATGGTCTCTTGCTTGCCTTTTATGTTTGAATTTCACCATGTTTGGCCAGACTGTACCGCTCAATACGTCTGTAC
>JABDPL010000279.1 GCA_013042825.1 Flavobacteriaceae bacterium
GATCAGCTCATGGAGCAGGATCTGTCGGATAAGTAACCGGCAATCATTACACCTGATATCGTTATTGAAATGGAAGAGCGTATAGTACATACATTGGAAGAGGATGACACTCCCGAGATGGACCTTATTAGTACGACAGATATCATCAAGAATATCGATGTGGTATGCGAAGTGGTGAGCAATACGACAATGGAACACGATTTTGTCATCAATGAGGTCATAGAGGAAAAGAATATAGACAATTCAGAAGAAAGCTTGAAGGAGCAAACCATTTTGACTTTCGATCTGCCTTTATCTGAACCTGAAGTTGAAATTGAAGAGCCGGAGGTCAAGGAGATGGTCATGTTTGATTTGGAAGATGACATCAAGGATATTTCTGTAAAGGACTATATCGAGTTAATTACCGTTACAGAGGCGAATGAAGAGGGGGAAACACGTTATGCTCTTGATGACCATATGATATTTGAAAAAACCGAAGACAAACTTGAACCAGAAGAGGGAGAAGCCATGGTTGAGGAGGAAGTGGTTTTCGAAAAGAAGGTAATTGAATCTCAGCCGGATGAGGAAACAGGAGAAGATCTGGATCCCATAAACAGTCCGATTTCCGAATTGTTGAAGGCGCGTGCCGATGAGCGGCGAAAGAAAATGAAGGAGTTCAATTATAAGTTCAACAATTCAAAAATCGATGATATGGAGAAGGAGCCGGCCTATAAGCGTCAAGGTATTGATCTTGATGAGGCCCAACATTCTTCTGAAAGTAATGCGTCTAGATTATCTGTCGAAACCGACGATAATGACGATGTACAATTGCGAAGTAACAATTCTTTTTTACACGACAACGTAGATTAATAGCAAGTCAAGTTTTAGTGTCTTAAACTTCGTAGAAAACCCGGAAATTTTCCCTCATAATTTTCGGGTTTCTTTTATTATCTTCGCAGCATAAAAACCATCTCGTTATGAGTTTGCAGGATGATGTAATGCAGGCGATGAAGCTTGCGATGAAATCGAAAGATCAATTGGCCTTAACGGCCTTAAGGGCGGTTAAATCTGCCATTCTTTTAGCACAAACCGAGGCCGGTGGCAGCCATGATCTGACCGAGGAACAGGAGATGAAGATTTTGCAAAAACTGGTAAAGCAGCGCAAAGACAGTGCTGCTATTTACCAAGAGCAGGGTCGTGAGGACCTGGCAGGCCCGGAATTAGCCGAAGCCGATATCATAAGTCAGTTTTTACCTGAAGCCTTATCGGAGGAGGAGATCGAGAAAGTGATTGTTATGACTATTGACGAGATAGGCGCAGAGGGTATGAAGGATATGGGAAAAGTTATGGGTATTGTTAGCAAGGCATTAGCTGGGCAGGCCGATGGTAAAACCATTTCGACTATAGTCAGAGCGAAGCTCACACAATAAAAAAGTAATGGCCACGTACCCCGTAATTAGAAACGAGTTTCAATACGGGGCATGGTTCAACTGGATACCTGCCCGTACCGAAATACCGTTGGTACGTTCGGGCGGGGAATATCAGATTTCTAATCAGAAATGATTAACGTTTATGTTCTTTATAGTGAAAAGGTTGGAAGGTATTATGTTGGTATGGCAGAAAATTTGGAAATTCGTGTTGGAGAACATAATGCCGGTAAAGTTAAATCCACCAAGGGATATTTGCCTTGGGTCTTGGTTCATCATGAAAGTTTTGAATCCAGGGTTATTGCTAGAGAAAGAGAAAAATACTTGAAATCTGCCGCTGGGAGGCGTTGGAGAAAAAAGCATATAAGGCCACGTAGTTCAACTGGATAGAATATCAGATTTCGGCTCTGAGGGTTGAGGGTTCGAATCCTTCCGTGGTCACTACAAGTGAAAAGTCTGCATCATTGATGCAGACTTTTCTGTTTTCTGAATAAAGCTGAGTTTACTCAGGCTTTAGTAAGAAAACAGAAAAGATAACGCCTTAGGCGGTGTGACTTTTCATTTGCAAAGGGGAGCAGAGTAAGGATCACGAAGTAATCCTGAGTTTACTCAGGCTTTAGTAAGAAAACAGAAAAGATAACGCCTTAGGCGGTGTGACTTTTCATTTGCACAGGGGATCATAGTAAGGATCACGAAGTAATCCTTGATTTTTGTTCATTTAAAAAATTGATCAAGATTTTTGCATTTCCTGCTCAAAGCTTACGACGATGAATTCTGCCGGGCGAACGATGGCAAGGTTAACCACGATAAGCATTCGGCCTTCCAGAATATCTGAACTGGTCATTGTTGTACCTAAACCAACCTGAACGCCAAATGCATCTTCAGGAGTGGCGCCCGCCAATGCGCCTTGATTCCATTTCTGCGTTAAAAAGTTTACGATCATGCTTTTAACCGTAACCCATGTATTGGCATCATTCGGTTCAAACACATATGCGCGTAACGCCAGTTTAATCGATTGCTCAAGCATGATCATGGTTCGACGTACATTTATGTAACGCCAATCCAGGCTATTGCCGTCCAGGGTGCGTCCGCCCCAAACCATGGTTCCAACTCCGGGGAAAGTCCGTATTGCATTGATAGACTTTCCTGAAACCGCGTCAACGTTGAGATTTTCCTGCTCATCATGGGTGATATTGACAGTCGGCTTGATAACATTCGCTACACTTATATTAGCTGGCGATTTCCATACGCCCCGATCATTATCAACAGCGGTATAAATACCGGCCATAGCCGAGGATGGCGGAAGTAAATTAATGGTTGACCATAATTCATCAATAAGCTTGGAATATGTCGGACTGGTCGCCAATAGCCCTAAATGATAATGCTCTGCAGTTATTTCAAAACCATTTAAGTCCACGAAAGGTATCTGTTCCTCAGCCGTGCGAACTTGATTTTCTTGATCATCGGCAATTTCATGGATATCAGATGGTTCTTCAGTTTCAGAAACCGGGGTTTTGATTATTGCTTCGAAAAATTCCTGAGCTGTTGTTTCTCTCAAGAGTGCTTCAAATTCGTTCTTATCCATAGCCAGGCAATCAAAACACACATCTTTTTTATCCGTTATATTTGTTTCCAGCCAGGGATAATATACCGCCGCATAGCTTAAGTTTTCCGATCCGATTGCTTCCCTGAATCGCGTAATTATATCCTCTTGTCCCCCATCTTGAATTCGGTTTTTATACCCATCCTGAATGTCGAGAATGGCAATTCTGCTCTGTATTTTCGCACAATGACCAAGAACGTCTCTATAAAGCTCATAGCAGTCA
>JABDPL010000282.1 GCA_013042825.1 Flavobacteriaceae bacterium
CGCATGAACCTGGATGAATTATTCGATGGAGACGACACCTTTATCAAGCTCTATTATACAAGTGTTGATGTGATCGACACCAATGAAGGCGCCTATGTTTATTCTGAGGATACTATCGAGCAATATGAAATTGAACTCAAGTCGCAAGAGGGCGGAAAGATCAAACTTCCGTTAAAGGTAAAAACAGCAGACTTCAAGGCGGACACCGGCGGCATTTTAGAGTTAACAGGAACGGTCAATAATCAGGATATCCGAATTAGTACCGGAGGGATTTTCAATGGAGAAGAGTTAGAGTCGGTAACCACAGAGGTTGCTATTAACGCCGGAGGGGAAGCCTCTGTTTTTGCTTCTGAATTGGTGGATGTTAAGATAAGGGCTGGTGGCGATGTTTATATTTATGGCAATCCGAATACGGTTAAAGAAAATCGCGCTCTTGGGGGAAGAATTAAGCGGGTGAATTAAGACCGGATCGTATATCTTTTCCTAATTTTGTGGAAACCCCGTCCACAGGATGATCGATGATGTTTTAGCAGCAATTCCTTTCGGATTAATTTTGGCCTTTACCATCGGGCCGGTCTTCTTCGTGCTGTTGGAAACAAGCGCAACTAAAGGTTTTAAAAGCGCCTTGATTTTCGATCTCGGCGTTATCCTTGCCGATATCATATTTATAGGATTGATTTTTCTGAGTACCGGTCGCCTATTAGAAAAGGTAAAAGAAGATCCTAATTTTCTGATTTTTGGGGGAGCCCTTCTTGTTGCCTACGGAATAATTGCATTTATAAAAACCTCTCGTTCTTTTAGAGCAATAGTTCGGGAATATCACCGGGTTGAGATCAAGAAGAATTTCGGAAAATTATTTCTGAAAGGGTTTTTGCTAAATTTTATCAATATAGGCGTACTTCTGGGTTGGTTGGGATTTATTGTGATCGGGACCTCGATAACCTCATCTGAAAATGGGGTCTTGGTGTTCATAGTCACCATGCTGATCGTCTATTTTCTTGTCGACCTTCTTAAGATCGCAGCGGCTAAACGCGTCAAGAACCGCCTTACACCGCGATTGATATTCCAAACCAAACGCATCATTGCCCTGGCTATTCTGGGTTTTGGGGTATTGCTGTTGGTTCAGGGATTCTTTCCGGAGGAAAAAAAGAAAATCAGAGAAAGGATCGATAAGATCAATCCCATTAAGGACAAAAGAAGCCAAAAAAAAGACACATTAAGCATACCTTAAGTGTCTCAGTTTTATGAGGCGTCTAGCGGATTCGAACCGCTGTAAAAGGTTTTGCAGACCTCTGCCTAGCCACTCGGCCAAGACGCCATTCAAGGACAGCAAATGTAAAAAAAATTAAAGTGATTCCCCATTTACAGGGGCTTTTTTCGTTTTTCGGTCATTTTGATAGTTACCCTCTCCACATCCCCCCCGATAGGCGGATTTAATTTACTAACCCATACCGTTGCCTTATCGACCAGAGGGACTTCGTTAAATATTCGCTCTAATATTCGGCGGGCCACTGTTTCAAGTAAATGCGTAGGCCTCAGCATTTCTTCCTTGGTAATCTTATTCAAAAGAACATAATCGACGGTATCACTGAGCCTGTCGGATTCAGCCGATGGCAGCAGATCAGCTTTTACTTCCAGATCAACGCTGTAATCACTCCCGATCTTCTTTTCTTCACTCAGGCAACCGTGATAGGCAAAAACCCTGATATTCTCAACTTTAACAACACCCATTAGTTTGTAAATAGATCGAATATATTAGACAATGCACCGGTCTTGGCTTTATAGAATTCGGTATAGCTGCAGCGCTCACAGGTAACAGATGTAAATCTTTGGCTCTGAACATCGAAGATCTTCGACCATATGCCGCCGGTAGCGCGCATTTCACCGATGATATAAGTACGGTTTCGGCACTTCGGACAGGTATAATTAAGTCCTTCCATAATTTTTTTTCAAAAATACGTATAATACACTTAGTAATGGCCGGTTCTGAATTGGGAATTGTTTAATTTTACCCTTCGATTAAGCTCTCGGAAGTGATGGAAAAAACCGACACATACAAACCTTTAAATTTTATCGAGCAGATCATAGAGGAAGATCTTGCGGCCGGCATGTCGAAAGACGATCTGCGGTTTCGTTTTCCTCCCGAACCAAATGGCTATCTCCATATCGGACACACAAAGGCCATTGGCATAAGTTTTGGACTTGGTGAAAAATACAATGCCCCGGTAAATTTGAGATTTGATGATACGAATCCGATAAAAGAAGAAGAGGAATATGTTAACGCCATTAAAAAAGACATTACCTGGCTGGGGTACAAATGGGATAAAGAGTTATATGCCTCCGATTATTTTCAGCAACTGTTTGATTGGGCTGTTCAGCTGATAAAAGACGGATATGCTTATATCGATAGTCAAACCTCTGAGGCTATAGCTGAACAAAAAGGAACACCAACAGAGGCCGGAACCAACAGCCCCTATCGCAACCGCTCGGTAGAAGAGAACCTCGACCTGTTCCAACGTATGAAAAACGGTGAATTCGAAGCGGGAACACATGTGCTTCGCGCCAAGATCGACATGGCCGATCCCAATATGTTGATGCGGGACCCCATCATGTATCGCATACTGTATGCCCACCATCACAGAACAGGAGATGAATGGTGTATTTATCCTATGTATGACTGGACTCATGGCGAAAGCGATTATATCGAGCAGGTCTCACACTCCCTGTGCTCGCTGGAGTTCAAGCCTCACCGGAAATTATATAATTGGTTCAGGGATCATGTGTTCGATTACAGCAAATCCAGGCTTCCGATACCTCCGAAACAAAGGGAGTTTGCAAGATTAAACCTTAGCTATACCATAATGAGCAAAAGAAAGCTGCTGAAATTGGTCGAGCAGGGAATTGTTTCAGGCTGGGATGATCCCCGCATGCCTACCATATCTGGTTTGCGAAGGCGAGGCTATACCCCTGCTGCGCTCAGAAAATTTGTGGAGACTGTTGGTGTAGCCAAACGGGACAATGTGATTGACGTATCACTTTTGGAATTCTGTATCAGGGAAGACCTTAACAAGACGACAAACCGGGTGATGGCCGTGCTTAATCCGGTAAAACTCATTATCGATAATTACCCTGAAGATGAGGAAGAGTTGCTGGAAACGGAAAATAATCCTGAGGATGAAACCGCTGGTAACAGAAGCATTCCATTCGGCAGAGAACTTTATATTGAACGTGAGGATTTCAAAGAGGAGGCTAATCGAAGGTTTTTCAGGCTCACCCTGAACAAGGAAGTACGACTAAAAAGTGCATACATCATAAAAGGCGAATATGTTGTAAAAGATGATAAGGGCAATATAACAGAAATTCACTGTACCTATGATCCGAAAAGCAAATCCGGAAGCGGCACAGAAGAGAGCCAAAGAAAGGTAAAAGGCACACTGCACTGGGTTTCAGTAAAGCACGCCATGCCCGCTGAAGTGCGTATTTATGATCGGTTGTTCAGTGATGAAGCCCCTGATGGACACAAAGACCGTGATTTTATGGAATTCCTGAATCCGGAGTCTCTTCAATCAGTCAAGGCTTTCACCGAGCCAGGTCTGAAAAACGCCCAACCCGGCGACCGTTTCCAATTTCAACGCCTGGGATATTTTTGTGTGGACAAGGACTCAACCACCGACCGCCTGATCTTTAACAGGACTGTTGCTTTAAGGGACAACTGGGCTAAAAAGAGCAAAAAACAAGAAAACCCCTAACTTATTGCAAGGGGCTTTTTTCTTTATATCCGCTGATTAAGAATTCTTCTCAGGGTTTTTATTTGTATGCCGCTTCATCGCTTCACCAATCTGGTTACTCGCAGCAAAACTGGCTACCATATTGTTAAGCATGTCACTGCCGGCTTGCGGTGAATTGGGCAGTAATATGAGATTACTGTTTGTTTCCTCGCCTATAGATTGCAGAGTGTCATAATGTTGAGTAACTACGATCAAAGCTGAAGCCTCCTGTGAATTTATTCCAACCCTGTTTAACACCTCTACCGACTCTTCCAGTCCGCGCGCGATCTCACGCCTCTGGTCGGCTATACCCTGGCCTTGAAGCCGCTTGCTTTCAGCCTCGGCTTTTGCTTTTTCCACGATGAGTATCCTGGCAGCATCACCCTCATACTGGGCGGCAATCTTTTCACGTTCTGCGGCATTGATCCTGTTCATCGCCGATTTAACCTGGGAGTCAGGATCGATATCTGTTACAAGGGTCTTGATGATGTCATAACCATAATCGAGCATGGCGTCATTCAACTCAGCCTTAACGGCTATAGCGATATCGTCTTTTTTTACGAATACATCGTCAAGCTTCATTTTCGGAACTTCCGCACGAACGACATCAAATACATAGCTGGTGATCTGGTCGTGCGGATAATCCAGTTTATAGAAGGCATCATACACCTTGCTTTTGATCACCATGAACTGAACAGAGACCTTTAACCGGACAAACACATCGTCAAGGGTTTTGGTCTCAACAATCACATCTAGCTGGGTAATCTTTAAGCTCAGCTTCCCGGCAATACGATCGACCAATGGTATCTTGATGTGCAGCCCCGACTGACGTATGCTGTGAAATTTACCGAAGCGTTCGATAATAGCCGCCGTTTGTTGTTTTACTATGAAGAAGGCAGTAATAAAAATTATCAGGCCTATGAAAATTACAGGAATAAGGTAAAAACTCATATTTCAAAAAATAAATGGTTAGAAAAATAATCTATACTAAATTAAGTTATATTTATCGCATATATAACGATAAGCTATGCAAATACGCAGCCCTTTCTTATTAGTAGTAGTTATCCTCGGATTTGTTACATGTTTACAGGCTCAACCTAAAAATTATGTCATTAAAAATAAGTTCATGATCGGAGGGGGGATAACCTATTTCGATTTGATCACCGATAATTTTGAAGCTGAGCGCGGTAATGGCTGGATGATCTCTGCCGGGATAGGGGCCTATCTTCCACATAAATGGTATGACGTAAGCTATAACATACAAATACTTCAAAATACTTTTGAGATCTCAGGCCGTGTTTCAGACGATGTAGCTGGAAATGATCCCATCGAATATGATATCTTTGCCGCCCAGGTCGGGCTGGTGTTTCACATCAATATTCTAAGCAATAACCTCACGCTCGACCTCGGTCCGCAGTTGCAGTACAACAGCGACCTTGAAGTTTCGAACAGCGAAAGCGAGAATTATTTCATCAATGGTTATGACACGCTACAAGCTATGGATATCCTGGATATAAATAATTTTAATATAAACGGGATGGCAGGCCTGACCGCGGGCTTCGGGAATTTTAAGGTAAGGGCACAATATATCTATGGCTTACTGAATTCCCTAGACAGATTAAGCGATCTTCAATCAGGAGGGAATACTGATTTTAAAGGCAATCTCAGTTATTTGACTCTGTCGGCTATTATTGCCTTTTAATCTATTGTATTCAATAAAGCATTAACCCTGCTCAAGCTCTCATCCCGCCCTATCATACTCATGATATCGAAGACGTCAGGTCCCTGAAGCGCACCTACCAATGACAGGCGTAAAGGCATCATGACCTTACCAAATCCGATTTCCTTTGCTTCAATCCAGTCGCGGATGGATTGACGTATTGTTTTCGCAGAATCAAAGGAGACACTGCTTATGTGCTCACTCAGCTCTCGAAGTAAATTTGGTGTATCATCTTTCACGGCTTTTTTAAGGCCTTTAGTGTCAAAGCTGTCCGGCGCTACATAGAAATAGTGGCCCAATTCCCAGAATTCAGAAACAAAATGCGCCCGTTCTTTAATAAGCCCAACAACCTTTTCGGTATATAACATCTGATCAACGCCCAACTCATCCCGGCTTGCGATAAAAGCCCCGGCCAATTCCGAGTCGGGTTGTTGCTGAAGATAATGATGATTATACCACCTGGTCTTATCGGGATCGAAACGGGCCCCGCCTTTATGAACACGTTCAAGTTCGAAGGCATTTATCAATTCTTCAAGAGAAAAGATCTCCTGTTCGGTTCCGGGATTCCATCCCAGGAATGCCAGAAAATTTATTACGGTTTCAGGAAAATATCCGTCTTCCCGGTACCCCCTCGAAAGATCTCCCGTTTGATGATCTGTCCATTCCAAAGGGAAAACGGGAAAGCCTAATTTATCACCATCGCGCTTGCTTAGCTTTCCTTTTCCGGTTGGCTTCAGGATGAGGGGTAAGTGCGCAAATTTGGGGGGCGTCCACGCGAAAGCCTCATAAAGCTGATGATGCAAGGCTAATGAAGGCAGCCACTCTTCACCTCGTATAACATGGGATATTTCCATCAAGTGGTCATCTACAATGTTCGCCAAGTGATAGGTTGGCATTCCATCACTTTTAAACAGGACTTTGTCATCGAGCAGGCTGCAGTCGATCTCTATGGTTCCGCGTATGAGATCAGTAAAAACAATAGCCCCTTCTGAAGGGGATTTAAAACGTATTACATAGTCAACACCTGTATCCAGGAGATTCTGCACCTCTTTCTCCGGCAATGCCAGGGAATTGTTTAACCGCATGCGGTTATGCCAATTGTAGATAAAGCTCTCGCCCTTAGATTCAGCCGTTTTACGCAAGCCCTGGAGTTCTTCATTTGAATCAAAGGCGTAATAAGCATGACCGGAAGCGATAAGTTCGTCGGCATATTTTTTATATAAATGCTGGCGCTCGCTTTGTCTGTAGGGGCCATATCCACCATCCTTGCCCGGCCCCTCATCAAATGGAATCCTGCACCAGCTCAAAGACTCTGTGATATATTCCTCTGCACCCGGAACAAACCGACTTTGATCGGTGTCCTCAATTCTAAGAACAAAGACCCCATTGTGTTTCTTTGCGAATAAATAATTAAACAGAGCTGTGCGAACGCCTCCTATATGCAAAGGCCCGGTTGGACTGGGCGCAAACCGAACTCGTATCGAATCAGACATTTCCTAAAAATTTTAAACAAAGATAGAATCTTAAAGACTAACAGAATAGCCGTGGGAAGAAATCATTTCAGCAGGTACACGCTTATTCATGATTCGAAACCATAATGGCGGAATAAGCGAGAGCACCATTGAAGTAGGATAGCCGAAAGGCATTTGCGGACTGCTTTCATGGCAGGCCAGTGCCTGGTACTTTTTAGAAGACTTGTAATGATGATCGCTGTGACGGGTGAGTTCATACAGAACTATGCGACCGATGACATGATTCGAATTCCAGGAATGACAGGCCATGACGCGCTCATACCGACCGGATTCACGCTTCTGCCGGAGCAGGCCGTAATGCTCGATATAGTTCACTGTTTCAAGTAATAAAAAGCCCACGATAGCCATCGCTATGGCAAATAACAGGCCGTTTAATCCGAAGATTGAAAATATTATAAAAAGGTAAATAGCCTGAATGACGACATACCAGAGCATATCATTTCCAAACGAAAGGAAGAACTGATCTTTCTTGGAAAGCAATCGTTTTTGTATTCGCCAGGCGTTGATATATTGCCGGATGGTAGAGGTAAACCAAAAGGAGTACACGCTTTGATTATACCTGGCGGTTGCCGGATCCTCAGGTGTTGCAGCGTGTTTATGATGACCGAAATTATGCTCGACATAAAAATGCATATACAATGATGGCAATAACAAGGCTTTTCCAAGAAATCGCTCCCAACTGGCTTGTCGATGGCCCAATTCATGCCCCACGTTTATACCGTTTACGCCGAAAACAATTCCTGTAGACAGAATGATTCCCACACGTTCAAAAGTGCTTAAATCCGCAGTAGTTAAGGTCAGCAGTGAAAAGAACAGAATCCCGAAAACAATGGGAAGAT
Source organism: Flavobacteriaceae bacterium (assembly GCA_013042825.1). GTDB lineage: Bacteria > Bacteroidota > Bacteroidia > Flavobacteriales > Flavobacteriaceae > SHLJ01. Next base: position 7,859 of record JABDPL010000282.1, read on the forward strand.
TCAAATACAGCAACCAGTCAAAAATCTTTTTTTTGAGAAGGCTTAGCTCTTCATTTTTATCAGGATTTCTTCCGTCTAGCGGTAAAATAAGCTCAAGTACCGGGAGCATCACAAAAGCATAGACGGGAGTAGCAAAAGAGGCAACTCCCTTTAAATAAACACCTACAAATGCGACCAGCGGTATAGAATATGCAGCAAGATATTTTAAATCCCTCATGGTAAATCAGTTATCGGATAATCGGGAAACCCTTATCGTTCCACGACTTTAACAGAATCTTACCAAATTTAGTGATTTGGCGATTAAAATAAAATTGTAGTTTTAGAAGTTATTAAGTTTAAATCTCAAATTGAGCCATTTTCAAACCATACAACACAAGCTTGAGCAGTTTATTCGGAAGTATTACACCAATGAACTGATAAAAGGCGCCATTCTTTTCACAGGCCTTGGTTTGCTGTATCTGATCTTTACGCTTCTCATTGAATATTTTCTTTGGTTGAACCCGACCGGAAGAACAATTCTCTTTTGGTTATTTGTAATTGTGGAAGTGGCCTTGTTCATAAAATTCATTGCTATTCCAATAGCCAGGTTATTTAAATTGCAAAAAGGACTTAACTATGAAGCCGCCTCCCGCATCATAGGCGATCACTTCCCTGAAGTAAGCGATAAACTTTTAAACCTCCTTCAGCTTAAGAATAATTCCCAAGAAACCGAACTCTTAATTGCGGGAATCGAGCAGAAATCGGCTGAGATCAGGCCGGTACCATTTAAATTGGCGGTTAACTTTAAAACAAACCTGCGCTATGTTAAATATGCGGCAATTCCTATCCTGGTAATCGCCTTGTCATATTTCTCTGGAAAGTTTGAGTGGTTTAGCAATAGTTATGAACGCGTCGTTAACTATAGTACTGCCTATGAACCTCCGGCACCCTTTCAGTTCTTTGTTCTGAACGATAATCTTCAAGCGTTGGAGAATAAAGATTTTACGATTTCAGTAAGCACTGAGGGCGAAACAATTCCTGAAGATGTTCAAATCGTTTACAATGAAGAGACCTACTACATGAAGCAGGTCGAACCAGGACTTTTTGAATATACTTTCTCTCAGCCGAAGTTTGATACGGAGTTCAGATTAAAAGCCAATGATATCTATTCCAGGCAATATGCAATTGAAGTCATGCAGGTGCCCACCTTGCTTAGCTTTGATATGGTTCTGGATTACCCCGCGCACACCAGGAAAAAGGACGAGGTGTTAAAGAGTAACGGAAATGCAATTGTTCCCCAGGGCACCAGGATTAGCTGGAAGCTGAAAACAAGGGCCACCAGTGATGTTCAACTTGCAACTGCAGACACCATGCTATCCTTTGTTCCCTCGGAAGATGAGTTCTCCATCTCAAAAAGGGTGTTGAAGTCGATGGACTATGAAATAAAAACAAGTAATGAAAACCTTCAACATTACGAAAGCCTGTCGTATGCCATTGATGTAGTCAGGGACGAGTATCCGGAACTTAATGTTCAGATGCAACAGGACTCCACAGACTTCGAAACGCTTTATTTCTACGGGCAAGTAAGTGATGATTACGGATTGAAGTCCTTAAACCTGGTTTATTACCCGGCGAATCGCGAAACTGACAAAATAACGGTTCCTATGCAGATTTCAAAAGGAACTTTTGATGAATTTGTCAGGGTCTTCCCCGATCAAATACCCTTGGAGGAAGGCACGGCTTACCAGCTTTATTTTGAGATCACCGATAACGACGCTATCAACGGATTTAAACGCACGCGCAGCAATACCTTTAATTTGAGAAAACTGACCCAGGAAGAGCGCGAGGATAACCAGCTAAAGGAGCAAAATGAAACCATTGACAACCTCAATAATGCTCTTGAGAAGTTTGAAGAACAGGAGAAAGAACTCAAGGAGCTTTCTAAAACCCAAAAAGAGAAGTCAGACCTCAATTTTAATGATAAAAAGAAGCTTGAGAATTTTCTGAAGCGGCAGAAGGAACAGGAGGAGTTGATGCAGAACTTCAATAAAAAACTCAAGGAGAATCTTGATGAATATAAGGATGAGAACGATCCTTTTAAGGAGAGTCTTGAAGAAAGGCTGGAAGAAAACCAGGAGCAATTGAAACAGGATGAGGAGTTGCTTAAGGAGCTTCAAAAAATCGCCGATAAGATCAATAAAGAAGAACTAAGTCAGAAACTTGAAGAGCTGGCTAAACAGAATAAGAACCAAAAGAGGAGCTTGCAGCAATTGCTTGAATTGACCAAGCGCTATTATGTTTCTCAAAAAACGGAAAAACTCAGGCAAGAACTGGAGCAATTGGCTCAAGACCAGGAGAAATTATCGGAAGAAAGCCAGGAAAAAAACACTAAAGAGGCGCAGGACAGCCTAAATGAAAGGTTTGAGGATTTTAAGAAGGAGATGGAAGAATTGAGAAAAGACAATCAGGATCTTAGAGAGCCCATGCCAATTCCCGACGATCCTCAGTCTGAAGAGAACATCAAACAAGAACAACAAGAGGCCAGCGAAAACCTTGAACAAAAGGAGCAATCGCAAGATCAGCAGCAAAAGCAGCAAAGTCAGAAAAAGGCCAAACAAAATCAGAAAAAAGCCGCTCAGCAGATGATGCAAATGGCCCAGCAAATGGCCCAACAAATGTCTGGTGCCTCAGGAGACCAAATGTCGGAGGATATTGAAACGCTAAGGCAGATACTCGATAATTTGGTTCTCTTTTCATTCGACCAGGAAGATCTTATGGATGAATTTAAGAGCATTGAGATCAACCATAATGAATATCCGAAGAACCTGAGAAAACAAAACAGTTTAAGGGAACACTTTGAACATATCGATGATAGTCTGTTCGCATTGTCGCTTAGGCAGCCTATGATCTCAGAACGGATCAACAAAGAAATAACCGAAGTCTTTTTCAATATTGATAAGTCTCTTGAACAGTTCTCAGAAAACAGAATTTATCAGGGTGTTGCCGCACAACAATATACGGTAACATCGGCCAATAGCCTGGCCAGCTTCCTAAGCGATGTGCTCGACAATATGGAAATGCAGATGAATCCATCACCAGGACAAGGCGAGGGCGATATGCAACTACCCGATATTATCATGAGCCAGCAACAACTTAATGAAATGATGAAAGAGGGAATGAAAAAGAAGGGTGAGCAGGAAGGCGAAAAGGAAGGTGAAAAGGAAGGTGAGAAAAATGAGGGTGAGAATGGAGAACAAAAGGACGGTCAACCCAAAAACGACAAGGAAGGCAAGAACCAGGGCGAAGGTGAAATGAATAATGAAGACCTGAACGGCGAATTGTTTGAGATCTACAAACGACAACAAGAGCTCAGGAACGCACTGAAAGATAAATTAGGCAAAGCCGGTGAGTCTGGTGAAGCAAAAGATCTTCTGAAAAAAATGGAAGATGTTGAGCTGGACTTGTTGAATAAAGGCTTTACCAACCAAACCCTTCAAAAGATGATGGACCTGCAGCATCAGCTATTAAAAATGGAGAATGCAACATTTATGCAGGGCGAGGATGAGCAGCGTAAATCAAAGACGAATAAGGAAATATTCAATAATACCGTTAATGACCGCACCCCCGACGCCAGACAATATTTCAATACCACCGAAATTCTGAACAGACAGGCACTCCCGCTGCAGCAAACTTACAAGAAGAAGGTTCAGGAGTATTTCAAAAAGAAGAATGATCAATTTTAATTTTGAATTCCCTGCAGAACTACGTGACGAGGGCGCCATTAAAAGTTGGCTTCAAGCATCGGTTCAAGAGGAAGGCTTTAAGATTAATAACCTGGAGGTAATTTTCTGCAGTGATGATTTCCTTTATGGAATAAATAGGGACTACCTCGGGCATGACGACTATACGGACGTCGTTGGCTTCGACTATTCAGTAGGAAAGAGCCTACAAGGGGAGATTTATATTTCTGTTGAGCGGGTCAAGGACAATGCCGAGAAATACGATGTAGATTTTCATGCGGAGCTTTTCCGCGTATTGATTCATGGCGCATTGCATTTTTGTGGATGGAATGACGACACGGCCGAGAAGAAGGGGGCCATGCGTAAACAGGAGGATTTCTACCTATCCCGCCTTGAGGGATTTAATTAGAATCGGCGTATATTTGCACACTTGTAAAATTAGCAGGCAAATTGTTCCACGTGGAACATTACTATGAGTTTGTTTCAAGATAGATATGATGTAATTGTGGTTGGCGGCGGTCATGCCGGTAGTGAAGCGGCTGCGGCGGCAGCTAATATGGGATGCCATACACTTCTGGTGACCATGAATCTGCAGAATATTGCGCAGATGTCATGCAATCCGGCCATGGGAGGCATTGCCAAGGGGCAGATCGTTAGAGAAATTGACGCCATGGGAGGCTACAGTGGCATTGTAAGCGACACTTCGGCTATCCAGTTTAAAATGCTGAATAAGTCAAAGGGTCCGGCCATGTGGAGTCCGAGAGTACAGAGTGATCGTATGCGCTTCGCTGAAGATTGGCGGTTGATGTTGGAGCAAACGCCCAACCTGGATTTCTACCAGGAGATGGTAAAAGGATTGTTGGTTGAGGGAGAAAAGGTCGTTGGAGTTACCACGTCCCTGGGCCTCCAGATAAAAGCACGAACAGTAGTCCTGACCAATGGCACCTTTCTTAACGGCTTGATACATATAGGAGAAAAAAATTTTGGTGGTGGCCGCGCCGGCGAACGCGCAGCAACAGGAATTACTGAGCAATTAACTGATATTGGCTTCGATTCAGGCCGTATGAAAACGGGTACACCGCCTCGAGTTGATGGACGCACCCTTGATTATGACAAGATGATAGAGCAGCCCGGGGATGAGAATCCGGAAAAATTTTCCTATTCCGATGCCACAAGCCCCCTCAGTAATCAGCGGTCTTGTTATATGACCTATACCAGCCCGGCAGTTCATGATCTTCTTAGAGAAGGTTTTGAGCGATCTCCCATGTTTAATGGTCGCATAAAAAGTATCGGTCCGCGATATTGCCCATCGATTGAAGATAAGATCCACAGGTTTGCAGACAAGGAAAGGCACCAGATATTCGTTGAACCCGAAGGATGGAATACGGTTGAGGTATATGTCAATGGCTTTTCAACCTCCCTTCCGGAGGATGTGCAATTCAACGCGCTGCGCTCGGTTCCCGGATTTGAAAACGTCAAGTTCTTCCGCCCCGGTTATGCCATAGAATACGACTACTTCCCTCCTACCCAACTCAAGCACACGCTGGAAACCAAACTGATAAGCGGGTTGTATTTCGCTGGGCAGATAAATGGGACGACGGGATATGAAGAAGCCGCCTCACAGGGTTTAATGGCCGGGATCAATGCGGCTCTCCAAGTTCAAGAAAAAGAGCCTTTCACACTTAAACGCAATGAGGCCTATGTAGGGGTGCTGATAGACGACCTGATAACCAAAGGAACAGAAGAGCCTTATCGTATGTTTACATCCCGGGCAGAATACAGAACCCTCTTAAGACAGGACAACGCAGATTTGAGATTAACGCCAAAGGCTTATGAAATAGGTTTAGCAAAAGAAGACCGCATGAGACGGATGGAAGAAAAGCGGGATAAATCGGATGCCTTTGTCTCGTTCTTCATGAAGACAAGTGTAGCGCCGGAAGAGATGAACCCGATTCTCGAAAGATATGAGTCCTCGCCCATGAAACAATCCGATAAAATGTATAAAGTCTTTTCCCGGCCACGTATAACCATGGATGACATGCGCTCATTAAATCAGGTAAAAGCATATATCGCGAAAGAAAATCTTGATGAAGAAATAATTGAACAGGTAGAAATCCAGGTTAAATATTCTGGATATATCGAAAAGGAAAAGAATAATGCCGACAAGCTAAATCGCCTTGAGGGCTTACGGATTCCAACGAACTTCGATTATACCAAGATAAAATCGATGAGCTATGAAGCTCGGGAAAAGCTTGCAAAGGTTCAACCAACTACAGTTTCACAAGCGTCGAGAATAAGTGGGGTTTCACCAAACGACATTTCGGTATTATTGGTTTATATGGGCCGTTAGTTTATTATGTTCCACGTGGAACACCTCTGTTAATGAAGAATAAAACGCTCAAATTTTCAGTAAAGGATCACGCGGTTTCAGGGGAAACGTTTCAACTCCATTGGAACGATACTTGGGACTGGCTTGAAACCATCCCCCGGCCGTCTGAAGATGACATGCATCGATATTACGAGAGCGAGGATTACATTTCTCATTCCGACACCAAACGAAATCTTTTTGAAAAAGCTTATCACCGGGTCAGAGAGATCAACCTCAGGCGCAAGCTAAAGCTCATAAATAAATACCAACCAAGATCTAAACGCTTACTTGATTTTGGATGTGGTACTGGTGATTTCCTGAGGACAGCTCAAAATAATGGATGGACAATCACCGGGATTGAGCCGAATTCCATGGCCAGAGATATCGGGAATTCAAAAACGAACAAGAATATATTCACACCCGAAAAACTGGATTCGTTTGCCAAGGCCTCGTTCGATGTAATTACCCTATGGCATGTTCTAGAGCATCTGCACGACCCTTTGGAGAAATTAAAGCGATTCCATAATCTTTTAGATGATGGCGGCACCCTTATACTGGCGGTTCCAAACCACAACAGCTTCGACGCCACTTACTATGGAACTAACTGGGCGGGCTATGATGTTCCAAGGCATTTATGGCATTTTTCAAAAAATGCTATCAAGAAAATGGCAAATGCAAGTGAATTTCAACTCAGGGAGATATTACCCATGCAATTCGACGCCTATTATGTTAGCCTGCTTTCGGAAAAGTATAAATCAGGATGGTTGAATGTATTCAGTGCATTCTTCATTGCTTCACGCTCAAACCTCAAGGCCTCGAGAACCGGTGAGTATTCTTCTCTAATTTATGTGCTCCAAAAGGCATAAACACAAATAGAAGCGATTTAAAGGCGGTATTGCAGAATAAAGACTAAGTTATACCAAAGACTTATAAACCTCTCTGAGAAGCGCCTTATTTGACGCTTATAGTAATAACTTGCGTCTATAAACACCCTAAGCCGCTATAAGTTTTCCTTATGCATTCAAATTTCGCAGGAATCGACTTAAATCTCCCATACTTTTATATTTTTGCCGGGAATTAAAAATGAAATAGGATGAAAAAAATTGCCTGGATAATTCTATCGCTGTTTGTTCTTGTTGGATGTCAACAACAACAAAAGATAGGATATATCGACAACGGAAAGCTTATCAATGACTATCAGGAGAAAATAGATATTGAGGAGAAATATAAAGCCAAGGATGAAGTTTTTAGCAGGCGAACCGACAGCATCGGTAAAGCCTTTCAATTGGAAGCCCAGGATTTTCAGTTGAAGGCTCAACGCATGTCTCAAAGCAAACAACAGGAAAAATATGATGAGCTAAGCCAGAAGCAGCAGTTGCTTCAGCAACAACTCCAGTTCGAGCAACAACAATTGCAGCAGGCGTTCAATTCGGAAATCGATTCAGTGATCATAAAAGTGAAGGACTTTGTTCAGGATTATGGTGAGAACAATGGTTACACCTATATCTTGGGAACTACAGAGGCATCGAGCAGTGTGATGTATGGCCTTCCGGAAAATGATCTCACCCAGATCGTACTGGATGCGCTGAATGCTGAATATAAAAAGGATTGATCACAACTATCGAATAGCACATAAACCATGCCTCTGCATGGCTTTTTATGTTATAAACTTAAGTGCTCTAGGTAAAATGCTGATTTCAAAAGAACCTGAGCCTACCAGTTCTCCATCGGCTTCTATTACAGGCTGAATGGATCCGGTAACCTCAACGCGCAAGCCTTTTATCTTATCGGTCTGAACGAATCGGGATTTGGTGATCTTGCCATTGAACAACGACCGAAATAACAGCAGCACCTGGAATCTTTTCATATTGCCCGCAACGCTAAGATCGAAATAGCCATCGGCGGTGTCAGGATCTGATGTTAACTGCATGCCCCCACCTGCAAACCTGCCTAATCCTGCAACAATCATCAAACAGCTGCTTTGAATGCTCACGTCCTTCCAGCTGATCTGAGCTTCGAATTTTCTATAGGTGAACAGGCCGCTCAGAGCCCCGATTAAATAGGCCAACGGCCCCAATGCTTTGAAGCGACTAATGGTTTTTATAACATGCCCGTCGAAACCCACTCCCACCAAATTATTGAAATATACCGGCTCAGCAGCATCATCGTCAAGTTGAATACATCCGATATCCAGGGCTTTGGCTTGTCCGGCTTTTATTTTTTTTATCGCTTTTTCCGAGCTCTTCGGAATATTGAACTGTCTTGCCCAATCGTTGCCGGTACCTATGGGAATTATACCAACCTTGAATTCTTCCGGCCTGATCACTTTTTGTCGCATAAGCCCATTGACAAGCTCATGAAGCGTGCCGTCACCCCCAACACAAATGAAATGTCTGAACCCTTGAGTAACGGCGTCCATTGCCAATTCAACACAATGCCCGCAATAGGCGCTTTCACAGGCCTCAAAATTTAAACCTTGTGCTGACAGCTGGGCCTTTATTTCAGGCCATCGTTTTATGGATTTGCCGCCTCCGGAAGTCGGATTGACAATAACAAACCAATTGTTGGTATCGCCCATTTTAATTGGGCTTTTTATGCAATAAGCGGGTGAGTTTTATAGATAAATCAGTTAGGACGATCTTTGAGTTTGCATTCCGCTCAATATGATAAATGGCATCCTGAAGCTCCTGGTTAATATCCACGATGTTGTTCTCATGCACAAAGGGAGCGAATTTTTCCAGATTGAAACCATTTACTTTGGGCTCGGCGTAAACCAGCGATGGCACCTGGTAATTCAGAAGCATGGCTTGCCGGAACATATCGCTGCAAAAATTAAGAAACTGCTTCTGGGTTTCCCGACCTGTTTTTGCCACCTCTTCACTCCAGGATATCAGGTCATGAATTGCAGATTTGCTTCCTTTGGCCTTAAAAGCACTGCGGATCCAGAAGACAAACCATTCTTCAAACCTGAAATCTTCGCTGTCGGAATAAACGAGATCTGTCGCCTTATTATAATTTCCGTTGGCCTGATGCGCGATTTTCATGGCAACCTGCTCCTCCAGTCCGTAGGTTCTGATAAGCGCACTCTTAATGACCTCCTGGCTCAAAGGAGGGAAATGCAAAAGCTGGCATCTCGATCTGATAGTTGAGATTACCTGCTCTTCGTCCTCTGCTATCAAAAGAAAAATAGTACGATCAGGGGGCTCCTCAATAAGTTTTAGCAGCTTGTTGGCACATGAGATGTTCATGCGTTCCGCCATCCAGATGATCATTACCTTATGACCCCCTTCATAAGCTTTTAATGACAATGCTTTTACTATGTCCTGAGCCTCATCAACCCCTATCTGCCCCTGCTTATTATCAATACCTAGCTTATTGTACCAGTCGTAAAGATTACAATAGGGCTGCTCGGTGATAAGGTTTATCCATTCCTCAAGAAATAGGGACGACACAGGATGACTTTTAATCCTGGCATTGGTCGCAACCGGAAAAACAAAATGCAGATCAGGATGTGAATAATGTTCAAATTTCACATTACAGGCTTCGTTTCCTCCGGTGTTATCACCCCCGCTATTGTTGCAAAGGATATATTGGGCATAGGCGATTGCCATGGGCAAGGTTCCGGTACCCTCTCCACCAACAAAAAGTTGAGCGTGAGGAATCCGTCCTGAATCAACACTGTGTGTCAAATGTTTCTTTAAGTGATCCTGCCCGAGGACATCGGCAAATAACATATCACAAATATAAAATTTTTCATCTCGGCTAACTCATGATAAAAATTTATATTTTAGGCTATTAATACTAAGGAATGTCCCTACAGAATCTTCGATATTTTATCCTGCTATGCTGCTTTACCGGCCTTATCAATGGCCAGGAAAAGCAGGAATTCAATCAAATTGCCTCCCATTACATCAACGGGGACGCGCTCATCATTGGCAATAACATTGTTAGCGGCCATGAAGAAAAACCCTTTGACGATTTCTCCCTGATCAACGATCAGGTGCGCATGCGATATGTCGATGTTGATCGCGAGGGACGCACCTTTTCATCGAGTTCGGCCACCCTCAAAGTTCCTGACAGTTCGGCTACACCCGTAAGAGTACTGCTGTATTGGTCGGCTGTTTATCCTTTTGCTAAAGGAACAAAGCGCGACAGACCAGATGAGATCATCTATTACGGCAGTGGCGACCGGGTAAAAGGTATTGAATCGGTTCTCATAAAAGCACCCGGTATGGCCGAATATACAGAAGTGCAGGGAACTGTCCTTTTCGACGGACTCAACAAAGCCGGGTATGAAGACAGCGCGCCATATTTCTGTTATGCCGATATTACAGATATGATCAGGGCACTGGAATATCCTGAAGGCGAATATACGGTTGCAAATGTTAAGGCTTCCCAGGGCTTTGTCTCCGGGGGTGTATCAGGAGGCTGGTTTCTTTTCTTTGTATATGAATCTGCTCAGGCCAGCCCGAAGTATATCAGCGCCTATCATGGTTTTGCGAGCATAAATGACAACACGGTAGATATTGAATTAAGAGATTTTAAAACCAAGGAAGAAGGAAGAATTGATGCGTCTATCTTTGCAGCCGCCCTGGAGGGCGATGGAAAGCTTTACCAGGACAAACTGGAAATGCTCAATTATAAAGACAGTAGTTTCGTGGCATTAAAAAATGAAGTACGCCCCAGCAAGAACTTTTTCAATAGCAGGATCAGCATTGACGACAAGTACTTTAAATTAAGAAATCCCAACAGCACGAATACTTTGGGTTTTGATGTGCTCAGGACAAAGGTCCCATTTGAGCTCTTTTCAAATAACCAAACCTCTACTACACTCCGTTTTTCAACTAAGGCTGACCGCTTCTATGCTTATTTTGCCGGATTCAGTATAGAAATAAATGAGATCTTTCAGTTAGAGAAAGAGGCGATTGACAAGGAAAAAATTCTGGCAGACCATGAAGCTACGCCTGCTCAAAATTCAGATGAGAGCGTCGATTCTGAGGATCCTGAAGTTTTAACTGAAGCAACCGCTGCAACCAGCCATGATTTATCTAATCGGCAAATGGAAAAACGCATGCGGAAAGTGGATATCAGGATTCCGGGATTAGAGCCCGGATATTATTTGATTTCGAATGTCTTCTCCAAACCGAGTTATGCCAGGCGATGGGAAACGTTCTTAACAAGCAAGAACCATGAACCAAAAACGTTTATAAATCCTAAAAACAACTGGCACTATGTTCACGTGTATAATGCAGCCGACATCGAGCCGGTTTACAAAACATATCTCAAATTAGTAAAACTAGATTATTTTAAGGAGATTTGGGTGTTTAAAATTAACATGAAATAATAAGATCGAGTTTAATCATGAAAACACTAAACGATATAGACTTTAAATCGAAAAAAGCCTTGGTAAGGGTAGATTTTAATGTGCCATTGAATGAGAACTTCGAAGTCACTGACAATACCCGGATCAAAGCAGCTAAACCAACGGTGATAAAGATTCTGGAAGACGGGGGAAGTTGTGTCCTTATGTCGCACCTCGGTCGGCCTAAAGGGATTCAGGACGAATTTTCATTGAGGCATATCGTTGATGAGGTAGAAGACGTCTTTGGTGTTGAGGTGGGATTTGTGAACAACTGTATCGGCCCTGAGGCTCAGAAAGCCGTTGCAGCATTAGAGCCGGGCCAGATACTTATCCTTGAAAATCTGCGGTTTTATGAGGAGGAAAAGAAAGGAGACCCGGATTTTGCCCATGAATTATCACTTTTAGGGGATGTTTACGTTAATGATGCCTTTGGAACAGCTCACCGCGCACATGCTTCAACCGCGACGGTCGCAAAGTTCTTCCCTGATAATAAATGCTTTGGCGCCTTGATGGCAAAAGAGATTGAAAGCATAAAACGCGTTATGGAATCCGGAGAAAAACCGATTACCGCCATTTTAGGAGGAGCAAAAGTTTCTTCAAAGATCACCATAATCGAAAACATCCTGGATAAGGTAGACCACTTGATAATAGGCGGTGGCATGACCTTCACCTTTATCAAGGCTCAGGGCGGTCAGATTGGCAATTCCCTGGTTGAGGAGGATAAGCTTGAATTGGCTCTGGAGATTCTGAAAATGGTAGAATCGAAAAAGGTGGAAATGCACTTACCCATAGATGCCAAGATTGCCGATGCCTTTAACAATGATGCCAAAACCACCATAGCCGCCATAGATGAAATTCCTGATGGATGGATGGGACTCGATATTGGCCCGGGAACTATTGAAAAGTTCAGGGCGATAATCACATCATCAAAAACAATTTTATGGAACGGGCCACTCGGAGTTTTTGAGATGCCAACATTCTCTGAGGGGACTATCGCAGTGGGTAAGGCAATTGCTGAAGCCACAAAGGCTGGCAGCTTCTCACTGGTGGGTGGAGGAGATTCAGTGGCGGCAGCAAAACAATTCGGGCTAGCCCAAAAAATGAGCTATGTAAGCACGGGAGGCGGTGCTATGCTAGAGAGCCTGGAAGGCAAGTTACTGCCCGGAATTGCAGCAATTATGGATTAATGCTGCTGTTAAAAATTTTCATAAACGCCTAAAAAATACGATTTTAGCTCCGGTTGCGTTATGTGTTTCCGGCTCTGCATCATGAAAAAACCGTTTCTCATATTGTTCTTGATCTTTAATCTCGGGTGGGCACAAACCCAGGATTCTGTGGTTGTTGATTCCTCAGATCAAAAACTAGACGATCTGGACGGCAGGATTCAATTGGTAAAACCTCTGGCTGCTGAAGACAGTCTAAATTCCGATGACCTGGAAGACATCCGGGAAATGGCCCAAATCGACCAGAAGTGGCTTGAGGAGCTGTATAACCTTTCTCTTTACGACACAATTTATAAGGAGGTTAGTGAATTGAGTTATGAGGCTGTAGATTATCCGGAATTGCCGACAGATACGCTCAAGAAAAGATTAGCCGAGATCGACGCCAGAACCCCGTTCAATATCGAGTATAATCCATCACTTGAAAGTGTCATCAAAAACTATCTCAAGAACCGGAGGCAATCGCTTCAAAAATTGATGAAACTCAGCGAATTCTATTTCCCCATGTTCGAAAAGGAACTCGATAATCACAACATACCGCTTGAGATAAAGTATCTGGCCATTGTGGAATCGGCGCTGAAACCCAGGGCGAAATCGAGGGTTGGAGCTACCGGCCTTTGGCAGTTCATGTTCGCAACAGGAAAGCAATTCGGACTGGATGTGAGCAGTTATGTCGACGAGCGAAGCGACCCCATAAAATCAACAGAGGCGGCCTGTAAATACCTCGCAAGCCTGTATAAGATTTTCGGTGATTGGGATTTAGCCCTGGCAGCCTATAATTCAGGACCGGGAAATGTGACCAAGGCCATAAGGCGTTCAGGCGGATACAAGAATTATTGGAATATCAGGGGATTTTTGCCCAGGGAAACAGCAGGGTACTTACCGAGTTTTCTTGCAACCATGTACATCTTTGAATATGCCGAAGAACACGGGTTCGATCCACCGGGTAGAGAATTGGCCTATATCAAGACCGATACCATCCAGGTGAAGGAAATGATAACCCTGGATCAGGTTTCTGAGTTAACGGGAATTAAGATGGAAGAACTTCAATTTTTAAATCCTTCTTATAAACTGGATATCATACCTGTTATAAAAGGGGAGAATTATTATTTGCGGCTCCCACGTGAACATGTCGGGGCTTTTGTAAATAATGAAGAACAGATCTATGCTTTTGCCAAGGAAGAATTCGCCAAACGTGAGAAACCCTTACCTCAATTCTTCAATTCCGATCAAAATGTCAGGTACCGCGTAAGATCAGGAGATTATCTCGGGAAAATAGCGCGGATATACGGTGTTAGGGTAAGCGATATCAAGCGCTGGAATGGGTTGCGCTCAAACAACTTGAGAATCGGCCAGCGCCTCACGATTTATCCGCGCAAACCAGGAACATCAAGAACCATTTCCAAACCGGATAAAAAAGTAGCTGTTAATCCGAATGCGAAGACTTACAAGGTGAAACAAGGCGATTCCCTTTGGAGCATTTCACAGAAGTTTCCCGGAGTTTCGGTTGAAAATATTCGAGATTGGAACAATATTCGCGGTAATAAATTAAAACCGGGCATGGTTCTAATCGTTTCTCAATAACCACTTGCTAAAAAAAATATATGAAAAAGCTAATTTTCCTCACCGCCCTCAGTCTTGTATTTTTATTTTCATCTTGCGACTCCAGTGGTAGTGGTGTACGGATAATCCCGGAGTCTTCAGGGAATATCAATAGTCTATCGGTAGTGGTATCGAATGAATACTGGGATGGCTCCGTTGGTGAAGCCATACGTGAGATACTGGGGGCTCCGGTCTACGGGTTGCCTCAGGAAGAACCGTTGTTTTCGATGAGACAATTACCACCCCAGGTGTTTTCAGACTTCACGAGAAAGAACAGAATAGTTCTAAAGGTGGAGACATCTGAAGAAGCCGATACTAAATTCATTAAAGATCCTTTTGCCAGACCACAGAAGCTTGTCCTGGTTTCAGGAAATACAAGCCAGGAGATAATCGGTCAGTTAAAAGAGAATGCCGAACGTATTATTTCGGCTTTTAAAAATGAGGAGATCAAAGAAACCCAGAGACGGATCAAAAAATCCCTTCATAAGACCAATAGCATAGAGGAGACCCTGGGACTCACTTTGGAATTTCCTTCGGTTTATCGCATAGCAAAAGAGGAGAATGGGTTCTTTTGGTTACGGAAAGACATAAAAACGGGCAGCATGAACCTTATGATCTATGAAATGCCCTCTGATGCGATCCCATCAGGTGACGACGCCATAAATGAAGTGATAAAAATGCGTGATTCCATAGGGGAGGCGCATATTCCCGGTCCGCTTGAAGGTTCATTTA
>JABDPL010000289.1 GCA_013042825.1 Flavobacteriaceae bacterium
ATTTACAACGGCTGCCATCAACAGTCCACCGGCACTACCACCAAGGGCATAATGATGCTCCGGCGACGTATAGTTTTCATCGATAAGGAATTTTGAACAATCGACAAAATCGGTAAAGGTGTTCATCTTATTAAACATTTTTCCGTCTTCGTACCACTCACGACCTAAATACTGACTCCCACGAATGTGAGCGATAGCAAAAATAAATCCGCGATCGATCAGGCTAAAATAATTCCTTCTGAACGAAGGACTCACAGTTGATCCATATGAGCCGTAAGCATATAATAATAATGGGGTTTTGCCATTCTGTTCCATACCCTTTCTATATACCATAGAGATGGCCACCTTTTTGCCGTCCCTAGCATTTGCCCAAACACGCTTGGAATCATAGTTCTCAGGATCGAATTTTCCATCAGGCACCTCGCTCACCTTCTTGATCTCACTGCTGCGATCGGTCATGTTGTAGTCGATAACCGTGGGCGGTGTGGTAAGGGAGGTATAACTGTATCGCAAAATATCGGTATCAAATTCAACATTGGTTGTTGTATACGCGGTGTAGGTCTCACTTTCAAAAGGAATATAATAGGCTTCAGAATCTTCGCTCCATGGCTTGATATGAATGCGGTTGAGGCCTTCCTTGCGTTCGCTCACAACAAGGTAATCACTGAATATATCAATTCCCTGTAACAGCACCTCATCCCGGTGGGGAATGACATCCTCCCAATTCTCGGCAGCGGTTTCATTCTCTGAAGTCTTCATCAACTTAAAATTCCTGGCGCCATCCTTGTTGGTCAAAACATAGAAATGATCCTGGTAATGTGAGATATTGTGCTCCAGGTTGCGTTCTCTTGCTGTGAATAGCCTGAATTCACCATCGGGTGTATCAGCATTCAAGATTCTATACTCGTCTGAAAGGGTCGTACTGCTTCCTATAACGATGTATTTTTTTGATTTAGTCTTGTAGACATATGTTAAAAAAGTCTCATCGGTCTCATTATATACCAACTGATCTCCGGAAGGATCTTCTCCCAGTTTATGTTTAAAGATCCTGTCTGACCTCAAGGTCTCCCGATCTTTCTTCGTATAAAAAAGGGTTTTGTCATCATTGGCCCAGGTAGACCCACCGGTGGTATTTTCTATGGTTTCTGAAAACATATCCCCTGTCTTAAGGTTCTTGATATGCAAAGTATAGCGACGTCTGCTCACCGTATCGATACCAAAGGCTGCCAGCTCGTTATTCGGACTGATATTTAAACCGGTTAAACTGAAGTAAGAATGGCCTTTTGCAAGTTCGTTGCAATCAACAATCAACTCTTCTTCAGCATCTAAATTCTCTTTTTTGCGGGTATAAATAGGATAATCCTTACCGGTCTCAAACTTAGTGATGTACCAGTAGCCATTGTATTTATAGGGCACCGACTCATCGTCTTCCTTAATCCTGGCTTTCAGTTCCTCGAAAAGGGTATTTTGGAAGTCTTTGGTGCGATTATCGAAATTATCATCAAGGTACTTATTTTCCTTATTCAGATAATCAATAACCTCAGGATCTTCCCTGTCATTTAACCAATAATAGTTATCAACTCTTACATCGCCGTGTATTTCTAATTTCTTTTCAATCTTTTTTGCTTGAGGTGCCTCAGAATTCAGATTCATCGATTGTTCGTTTTTGCAGGAAAGTATCATTATCAGAATAGATATTGATAACAGGGATTTAGTTTTCATCTCGCAGGATTATTAAATGCCCGGCAATTTACTAATTTTGCCCATGAACCAAAAAAAATATGATGTTTGGAGATCTAATGGATATGATGGGCAGATTAAAAGACGCCCAGAAAAAAGTAGAAGACACTAAAGAACGCCTGAATTCGGTGCTTATAGATGAGGCTAGTTCTGACGGATTGCTCAAAGTAACTATAACTGCTAATCGGCAACTGCGCTCTGTTGAGGTAGATGACAGCTTGCTGGAAGATAAAGAACAACTTGAAGATTATCTGGTTTTGGTGCTAAACAAGGCTATCGAAAAAGCGACAGAGGTGCACGATGCTGAAATTGCAGCAATAGCCAAAGATGGCATGCCTGACATCCCTGGAGCAGACTTGTTCAAGTAATCAGAATTTCATGGCTCGCAGTACCGTTTTCACATAAGCGTGCATATCATCGGAATAGTCCAGGTGTGTTACCATCCGTAATTTATTACTTCCCATACCGATGATCTTAATACCCTGACCCTCAAGGCTGGAATAGAATTCGACCTCATTCACCTGTGGGGCCAGTTCGAAAATTATAATATTGGTTTCGGTGGGTTCGACGGTTTTGATAAAAGGTAATTCCCCTAGGATCTGTCCCAATTCAATTGCTTTGTTATGGTCCTCAACCAATCTTTCAAAGTTATTCTCAAGGGCATATGAGGCCGCAGCTGCCAGATAACCGGCTTGCCGCATACCGCCACCAAATATCTTCCGAACCCGTATCGCCCCCGACATCAATTCCTCATCACCAATC
>JABDPL010000293.1 GCA_013042825.1 Flavobacteriaceae bacterium
AACTGAATGAACTTTTTAAAGATAAAGTAGCTCGACTTATATGATTGTGCTCGTTAAACTTCTCATCAGTCATATTCTCGGTGATTTCATACTTCAGCCGAGGTCTTGGGTCCGGGAAAAAGAACAGAAGAAGCTCCGGTCGCCTAAACTTTATCTTCATGTGCTCATTCATTTCCTACTCCTTACCATCTTACTCTGGGATCTAAGCCTCTGGCCTATGGTTTTGATAATAGGAGGGTCTCATTTAATCGTTGACAGCTTAAAGGTGCTGTTCCAGTCTAATTCCCGGCGACGCTTATTCTTTTTCATAGACCAGGCGCTGCATATATCCGTAATTCTGCTGACCTGGAATTATTTTATAGCCGAAACCAGCATTATCGATGAGCTGAATTCTCTAAATTTCTGGGCGCTTTTAACATGTCTTATATTTCTGACTAAGCCCGCCTCTATTATTATGCAGGTCATTTTTAGTAAATGGAAAATCGACAAGCTCACCAAAGGTGATGAATCTTTGGAAGATGCCGGTAAATACATAGGGATACTTGAACGGGTCCTGGTGTTCATTTTTATAGTGATGGGAAGATGGGAGGCGGTAGGCTTCCTGATCACCGCTAAATCTGTCTTTCGTTTCGGGGATCTCAAGGAGGCCAAACAGAGAAAACTTACTGAATATGTATTGATCGGGACCCTGATCAGTTTTGGCATAGCTATTCTGACCGCACTGCTCTATATAAACTTTATTAAATAAAAAACCACGGGCTTCACCCGTGGTTTTGAATTTATGTAGTTAGGATTATTGTTTTATAAATCGCTTGGTGTCACTTCCGGTATCGGTAGTAACCCGTACAAGATAGATACCATCATTCCAGTTACTCACATCGATCTGCGACTCTTCCAGCGCGCTAACTGTCTTCGACATAATGCGCTTTCCAAGCACGTCAAATACTTCGACCTGGGCATTTGCCGTACTTCCGTATACTCTCAATTTCATGTAAGAACTAGCCGGATTAGGACGAAGTTGAAAGCCACTTTGTACTTCAAAATCTTCATCCCCGAGGGTATCAACAGCCTCAATATTATCGATATACATGACAGCTGCGATGGTTTCACCGATATATGACGGATTCGGATTGCTCAAAATTCGCATTTCATTGGCATCATCCAAAGTCCCTGCAACATCAGATCCCCCGACTGTTGTAAAATTACCGACATTTATAGGAATTACAACCGAAACCCAACCGCCTCCGGCAGTGCCTGTAACAAAGTTATTCGATGATATCCGGCCTCCGCCTCCATCCATGGCAATTCTGAAATCGAGGTCAGCTACCTCAGCTCTTGCATCAAATTTGATATAGTTGATCCCGTTGCTCAGGAAATTACCGGTCCACTGAGACACATTTCGAACAACCATACGGCTACCCGGGCCTCCGCCACCGGAAGACGCATCTTCCATGCAAGTATCACCTGGGCCGGCAGGTCCCTCATCAGGTGCCAGGACGGGTGGATTTGGCGATGCTCCGGGCTCAAACCAGCCCTGCAAATCTCCATCAAAATCATCTAACTGTCCAACAGTCTGGCCAGAAACAGATATAAATATGAGTGAAAAAACAAGGATAAGTAAAGTTCTTTTCATAATCGTAAATTTTAGACAGAACTAAGTTAAGGAATTTTTAAATTGCACTATGTAACAAGCATTACAAATTATTTGCTCAGGTACATCTTTCGTCTGGAGTACAGATCGTAGAATTCGTCTTCTTTCAGGCTGTCAATGAATAAGATACTCTCTCCGGTACTTTTCATTTCGGGTCCCAGCTGCTTGTTCACATTCGGGAATTTATTGAATGAGAATACCGGCTGTTTTATCGCATAACCCTCGAGTTGCGGATTGAATTCAAAGTCGGATAGTTTATTTTTACCCAGCATGATCTTAGTAGCGTAATTCACATAGGGCTCCCCATAAGCCTTGGCTATAAAAGGAACCGTTCTTGATGCCCTCGGATTCGCTTCAATCACATAGACCATATCATCTTTTATCGCGAACTGTATATTTATCAGACCCACGGTATTCAGGGCCTTGGCAATCTTAACCGTATGATCCTCTATCTGTTGTAAGACCAATGGACCAAGATTAAAT
>JABDPL010000295.1 GCA_013042825.1 Flavobacteriaceae bacterium
GAATAGTTGAGCAGGGGCTGTACAAATCAACAGATGGTGGAGCAAACTGGACCAAGAGTGCATCTCCTGCTTTTCAGGAGTCTAACGGATCACCGAGTAACCTTAATGATATTGAACTTGATATCAATAATAATATATGGGTCACAACTACCTTTAGCAGTTGGGGCTTTAATGGTGGAAAGATCATTCAATCAACAGACGGGAACAGCTGGAGTGTTATTAACGCCATTCCTAATGCCGATCGCACGGAGCTTGAGCCTTCTGCTACTAACGCTAATGTATTTTGGGTATTGAAACAGGATTCGTCAAGTGGTCAGGTTGATATTTATACCACAACAGATGCTTTTGCTACCTTTACTCAAATCACTACGGAACCCAATGATGCTGATCCTAATATCCCAGCAAATGATTTTACCCGGGGCCAGGCCTTTTGGGATTTGGTAATTGAATCGGATGCCAGTGGTAACCTGATAGTTGGGGGAATTAATATTTTTCGATCGACAAACGGAGGAGCGAACTGGTCTCAGATCTCCGAATGGTATAATATAGCTGGCTTGACGGCCTCATTTGTACATGCGGATATCCATGGAGCCTACCAAAGACCGGGGAATCCAAATGAATGGGTGTTTGCAACAGATGGGGGCTTATTTTATTGCCCTGATATTACCGTTGCAGCCGGAAATTCATCGGCGATCTTGGCCCGCAACAAAGACTATAATACCATCCAATTCTATTATGGAGCAATTACCGATGTGATAAATGGCGCGGGGGATGACCTCCTAGGTGGAACACAGGATAATGGATCTCCTGCAATTTTTGATGCTGCGGCTGGTGCCAATGGTTTTACCGATGTCCTTGGAGGTGATGGCGCCTACTGCGCATTCGATGATGCAGGCAGCTATTATATTGCGTCCAGACAAAACAAAGTACATTGGGTTTTCTTGCCTTCAACAGCATACCAGATATCCTCAGGTACGGGTGGAACCTTTATCAACCAGGCTGAGCTCGATACGAACTTAGACATTCTATATATTAATAACAGTACAATGTCTACGGCAATTGTTGAACGAATATCTAATTTCCAATCAGGACAGGGTAGTGTTGTAAGTAATAACCTGACCGATGCCTTATTAACCTCCAGTCCTACAGCCTTTAAGGTGTCACCATTCACTACGGGATCAACAAAATTGTTTATAGGAACGGTTGGAGGCCAACTATTACGGGCTGATAATGCCGATACAACCCCGACTTTCAATAACATTACAGGAACGAGTTTTGTGGGTAGCATCTCTGATATTGAATTCGGACAGAATGAAAATGAGATCTTTGTAAGCATGTTTAATTACGGGGTCACAAGCCTGTGGTACACCTCAGATGGTGGAACAACATGGGTGAGTAAGGAAGGTAATCTTCCTGATCTTCCGGTTCGTTGTATCCTACAAAACCCGTTGATTCCCCAGGAGGTAATTATAGGAACAGAACTGGGTGTTTGGGCTACGGCCGATATAACTGTCGCCAGTCCGAGTTGGGTGCAAACCTACAATGGGATGAGTGATGTAACCGTGGTAGATCTTGACCTGAGAGCCTCAGATAATACTATCCTGGCATCAACACACGGCAGGGGAATGTTTACAAGTCAGTTCACATCTTCCCCCTTAAGTGTTGAGTCGGATGATTTTGCTGAAAATACCTTATCAATCGTTCCGACTATTTCAAATGGTGAATTCAAATTGATCAGCCAACGGGCTATCGGTGAAATTGATTTCATCTTGTACGATATTACGGGTAAAGAAGTTTACAGGTCGAATTTTATGATGAATTCCAATGATAAGTCATTCGATCTGAACCTGAATTCCGGATTATATATCGCTAAGATTCAATCGGAAAGTTCGTCTGTAACCAAGCGATTAATCATTCGATAAAGCAAAGAAATTTGAAAATTCATGTAGGAGAAATCGCAAGATTTCTCCTATTTTTTTAAATTTCATCGAAATAATTTGCATTTAATCGAGTTATATTGCTATATTTGAGTCCAAATTAACCTAAAGCTTATCAGTGATGAAAAAGAACCTACTTGCAGCAATTGTTGTATTCTTCTTTACGTTCGTCGTGTTACTTGTAATGAACGACATGAATAGTTCGAACAATCCTCAGGTTGAAAAACAATATACGACCATTGATGAATAAAGCTTTACCACTTGTTCATTATAAAGTCGTAATCAATTCCCTGAATCATGTTTAAGAACAAAAATTTCAATTTCGCATTAGTTGTCTTTGCAATTACACTTTCCTTACTATTTGCATTTGCAGAGTATTATCCTGCCGATTCTATCTCAGAGGCTGAAATAGAACAATTGGACATTTCGGACAGGGAAAACCTGCTTACCACAAATCAGTAAAACAGGAATAATTTCGTGCAACTGAGATCCTGCTGTTTTTCAACGGCATAAAATCCTATATTTATTTCGTTATAATCCCTGCAAAATCAATGGGTTTTCATCCTTTGGATTGATGCGGTTGTTGTATTTTTAAGCTGTGAAAGATCCCTTTGATGATACCTATTTCATGAAAAAAGCCTTGCAAGAGGCAGAGGTTGCATTTGAAAAAGATGAGGTGCCTATTGGCGCGGTAATCGTTGTTGATAATCGCATAATTGCAAGAGCCCATAATCTTACCGAAACCCTGAATGATGTAACCGCTCATGCAGAGATGCAGGCTATCACGGCCGCTGCAAATTTCATAGGGGGAAAATATCTGATCGACTGCACTTTATATGTTACTATAGAACCTTGCCAGATGTGTGCCGGCGCTCTGTTTTGGAGCCAGATTTCAAGAGTTGTATATGGCGCCCGCGATGAAAAACGGGGTTGCATTAATTTGGGAACCAAGTTACATCCGAAAACAAAAATGACAGGTGGAGTAATGGCGGAAGAGGCTGCAGAACTGTTAAAGACGTTCTTTATTCAAAAACGCGGACTCAATTAATACTTGCGTTCATTTTTGAATTCCCGCATTTTATCCAGGTTCTCCTGGGTAAGCATATAGTCCTTAAGTGACCTGTCCTTCCAACGGTAATATGAGAATAAGGGAAAAACGAGTACAAACAGTCCAGCCACACCGAAGCCGATGAGTTTCTGGCTATAATCAACCTCCATAAGAAACCCGGCGATGATGCTTCCAAGAGAGGCGAGGAATAATATGAGAATCAAATATTTCATCAGCTGGTAAAATTAATCAATTCTTCGCGATATGCTGTAAGCAATTTTGATTTCGAAACAAAACCAAGATAGCGCTCCTCCTTGATCACCGGCAGGTTCCATGCCCCTGAATCCTGGAATTTTTGCATCACCGTATGCATGTTGTCCTTGTAGTAATCGATAAAAGCAGGAGGGAGGGTCATATACATTTGTACCCGGGTCGTTTCGTATAAGCTCTGATCAAACATAACATCCCTGATATTATCTAATAAAACCACCCCAACGAGGTGTTCCTCATTATCGACCACCGGAAAGATATTCCTGTTCGACCGGGCTACCCCTTCAATGATCATAGAACCCAGGCTCATATCAGGGTGCAGGGGCACAAAATTAGTTTCAATTACCGAATCCAAAGACATGAGCGTAATCACGCTTTGATCTTTATCCATAGATAGCAGTTCACCCCTTTCTGCCAGATCTTTGGTATAGATGGTGTGTTCTATGACATTTTTAGTAATGATGAATGACATGGAGACCGTGATCATCAGGGGCACAAAAAGCCCATAACCTCCGGTAATCTCAGCAATGAGAAATATTGCTGTTAAAGGGGCATGAAGCACACCCGCCATCAATCCGGCCATTCCAACCAGTGTGAAATTTGCTTCGGAAACCTGGAAATTCAACCCCAGGTTATTGATCACTTTGGCAATAACATTTCCAAAGGCACTGCCCATAACCAGCGTTGGAATTATGATCCCACCTGAGCCTCCTGCTGCCAGTGTGGTGGTCATGGCAATAGCCTTGAATATTCCAACACCGCCCAAGAGGCCGATCACCACCCAAATGTTATCGGTATAGGAATCAAATGGGGTTTTGCCCAGGGCGGCCTGATGATTTGCTGAAAGAAGGTCATTTATAAAACTGAACCCTTCACCGTAAAGCGGAGGGATGAGATATAACATGGCCCCAATAGCAATTCCACCAATAAATAATTTTGTCAATCGCGATTTAAACCTTTCAAAAAAACCGGTTATCGCAAAAAATATCTTTGAAAAATAGATAGATGCAATACCGGTTCCCAGCCCTAGAACGACATAAAAAATAGTGTCGTTCAATGTGAATTTATCAGTATTGAAAAATTTGAATAGCAACTCATCACCCAGAAAGAAATAAGAGGTGAGCACAGAGGAGACCGATGCGATTAAAAGCGGCAGTAAGGACGCGAATGTAAGGTTTAATCCGAACACCTCAATGGCGAAGATTATTCCGGCTATGGGGGATTTAAAAATAGATGCAAGCGCTCCTGCAGCTGCACAGCCGATCAATAATGAGCGGGTTTTTTTATCGATATGCAAGAGTTTACTGAAATTCGAACTTACGGCTGAAGCTGAGGCGATGGCCGGCCCGAGCAAACCCACAGAACCACCGAATCCAACGGTAATCGGCGCTGTGATAAGCGGCCAGAGCATATTGCCCTTTTCGATAAGTCCGTTTTTTTTGGAAAGGGCAAACATAACATTCGGCAAGGCGTGCTCAATGGGTTTCTTCGAGATAAACTTTGTGAAGATATGAACCAGGATGAGTCCGATCAGGGGCAGGACGACATACCAGGGATTTTGAAACAAGACCGAACTCTTCCCGAGCAGTGATTGTATTCCGAAGGTAATATTCTTGATAAAAACCGAAACAAGCCCGGAAAGAAGACCTATTATGAGGCTCAAAATGAAAACGAAGTTTTTCTGGGAAACACGCTTGTATCTCCAGAGCAGGAATCGTTTAATAAATCTGTTTATTGGCATAATAAACGCCTTTAGCGGCTCAAGCTGAACCGCGGCAACAACTAGAGGTCAAGTTTAAGTTTTAACTCCTCAAGCTGTTTGGTATCAATTGGTGCAGGGGCGTCGATCATAACATCCCTGCCCGAATTATTCTTTGGAAAAGCAATGAAATCCCTGATGGTCTCCTGACCACCGAGAATAGCTACAAGCCGGTCTAATCCGAATGCTATACCCCCATGTGGCGGAGCACCATATTCGAATGCATTCATAAGGAATCCGAATTGAGCTTTGGCTTCAGCTTCGGAAAATCCAAGCCGGTCAAACATCAAGGCCTGGGTTTCTTTATCGTGAATACGAATAGATCCACCACCGATTTCATTTCCATTTAAAACCAGGTCATAGGCATTGGCCTTTACAACTCCCGGATCGGAATTCAACAATTCAATCTGGTCTGCTTGAGGTGAGGTAAACGGATGGTGCATGGCATGGTATGACTGAGCGTCTTCATCCCATTCCAGCAGCGGGAAATCTGTAATCCAGAGAGGAGCGAATTCATCAGGATTGCGCAGTTCAAGCCGTTCGCCAATTTCCATACGAAGAGCGCTCATCTGGCTTCTTACATCTTCTGTACTTCCTGAAAGAACAAAAATCAGATCACCTGGTTTAGCACCGGTTTTTTCCGCCCATAGCTTTAAGTCGGCCTGGTCAAAGAATTTATCTACCGACGATTTAAAGGTACCATCATCATTACATCGGCAATAAATCAACCCTTTGGCTCCAATTTGCGGACGCTTAACCCAGTTGGTGAGGTTATCAATCTGTTTTCTTGTAAAACTGTTTCCTCCCGGAACTGAAATTCCAACCACCAGTTCGGCACTGTTGAATACGTTGAAGTCTTTATGTTGACTGACCTGATTCAAATTTCCGAATTCCATGCCAAAGCGAATATCCGGTTTGTCGTTGCCGTATCGTTCCATGGCTTCATCAAATGTCATGCGTGGAAACTCACCAACATCAACACCATTTATAGTTTTTAGAAGATGACGTGTTAAACCTTCAAAAGCATTCAGGATGTCGTCTTGCTCTACAAAGGCCATTTCGCAATCGATCTGTGTAAATTCTGGTTGTCTGTCGGCCCTGAGGTCTTCATCCCTAAAGCACTTCACAATCTGGAAATACTTGTCCATTCCCGCAACCATGAGCAACTGCTTAAAGGTTTGAGGGGACTGAGGTAAGGCATAGAATTGCCCTTCGTTCATTCTGCTTGGCACAATAAAATCACGTGCTCCCTCAGGAGTAGATTTGATGAGGTATGGTGTTTCAACCTCGATAAATCCCTGGCCGGAAAGATAGTTTCTTACCTCTTGGGCTACTTTATGTCTGAATATAAGGCTGTCTCTTACGGGTGTTCTTCTAATATCCAGATATCTATATTTCATCCTTAATTCATCGCCACCATCGGTTTCATCTTCAATGGTAAAAGGAGGAAGCAATGATTCATTAAGCACTGTTAGTTTGTCAACAAGGATCTCGATGTCTCCGGTTGGAATATTTGGATTTTTAGAAGCTCTTTCAATAACTGTACCGTCAATTTGAATAACAAATTCACGGCCTAAATTCTGTGCGCGGTCAAGAATATCTTTTGCTGTTCTTTCCTCATCAAAAATGAGTTGGGTAATTCCATATCGATCCCTGAGATCAACCCAAACCATAAATCCTTTATTCCGGACTTTCTGTACCCAACCCGCAAGGATCACTTTAGAATTGATATCCGATTTTCTGAGTTCACCACAAGTATGTGTTCTGTACATAATCAAAAAATTAGAGCAGGCCTTTCAGGCCTTGACTTTGCCAGGGCAAATTTAATGAAGTAAAACGACTAATAATAAAAAAGCCCTGACTTAATGACAAGGCTTTTATTGTGATATTATTACTTATCCAAAGCCAGGGATTCCTGCATTTCTAATTCCTCTGATAAGTTGCGATTTCTCAACCACATTTTCAGTTTGGTAACCAGGAAGAAAAGGACCGGAACTATGATCAAAGTGAGGAATGTGGCAATAAGCAGTCCGAATATAACCGTCCACGCCAGAGGTCCCCAGAAAATCACATTATCACCACCGATATAGATCTTAGGATCGAGATCGCTCATCAGGGTAAAGAAGTTGATATTCCATCCTATCGCGAGGGGAATCAATCCGAAAATGGTTGTGATGGCTGTGAGCAGTACAGGCCTTAGACGTGCCCGGCCTCCTCGAACTATGCAATTAAACAGGTCTTCTTTTTCGAGGAATTCAGAATCGTCCAGTCCCAATTCAACTTTTTTCCTATCGATCAATAGCTGGGTATAATCCAGTAATACCACTCCGTTATTGACTACAATACCTGCCAGGGCAATTATACCCATCATAGTCATCATTATAACAAACGACATTTCAAATATCACAAGACCACCGAATACACCGATTAAGCTCAGGAAAATAGCTAGCATGATTATGGCAGGTTTAGACACCGAATTAAACTGAAAGATCAGAATAAAGAAAATAAGCCCGAGCCCGGTTATAAATGCTCCATTAAGAAAGCTTTGCTGCTTGTTCTGTTCTTCAATTTGTCCGGTATAATCAATTTTAATTCCTGCGGGCAGGTCTTCAAAATTTTTCATTTCATTTTGAACCTGGCTTACTACAGCACCAGCGTCGGAATACCCGGGTGCCAGGGCAGAATACAAAGTCACCACTCGTTTTACGTCCTTGTGTTTGATAGCGCTAAATCCTGAAGTGTTTGAAGCTTGTGCAAGGGCCGAAATAGGGATATTTCGTATTTGACCAGAGGCCATATCCCGAAAGGTTATCCTTTGGTCGAATAAAGCACTTCTATTGTAACGGATATCCTCGTTAAAGCGGACATAGATGTCATAATCTTCTCCTTTCTCTTTATAAATACCAGCCTTAGCACCAAAGATAGAATTCCGAAGCTGTTGACCTATTTGAGATGCACTTACTCCTAGTTCGCCTGCTTTTTTCCTGTCGATCTCGACTTGCATGGAAGGCTTATCCTTGCTCACATCGATCTTCAATTCATCAATTCCACCGATATTCTTAGAATTGATATAGTTTCTCATCCTTTCCGCGGTGACGATGAGCTCATTGTAATCATTGCCTTCTATTTCAATATTCACCGGTGCTCCCGCGGGTGGTCCGTCGGCGTTCTTTTCAACAGAAATTAAAACACCCGGATAGATACCAACCAGGGCTTCCTGAACTTTTTGACGCAATAATTCGCTGTCTTCGCCTCTACGGTATTTGAATTCACGCATAGAGGCTGTGATCTTCCCTTTATGAGGCATTTCAGAAGCAGAACCTCCTTCGGTCATTGGATTTCCGGCTCCTTCTCCAACCTGGGACACAGCGCTTTCTACCATAAAGTTATATTCATTATCCACGTATTGACTGTTATTGAGAATGTCGAATACACGTTGCTCAATACTCTCGGTAATAGCGTTTGTTTTTACAATATCCGTTCCTTCAGGATATTCTATATAGACAATGATCTGGTTCGGCTTGTTGTCAGGGAAAAATTCGACCTTAGTCCTCCCGGTACTTAAAGAGATCCCAAATGCTATAAAAGCCACAATGAGCAATAGAAATGTACCAATGCTAAGCGCATAAGGTCTCCAACCGTTAAGGGCACCTTTCAACTTCCGCTCATACCAGTTCTCAAGTTTAGTAAGGCTATGGGTTTGAAAATATAATGACCATTTACGCAGGAATAACCTATAAATCCAGAGCATTATTCCTACTACTACCATTAGTGTTCCAATTCCTCGGTAGGGTCCTCCCATTAGATAAATTAAAACACCCAATACAGCCATTATACTCGTTAGGAGTATAATTTTCTTTAAAGGCATTTCTTTATCTTCGATGCCCATGAATTTTGAAACCAGTACAGAATTGAAAAATACAGCAACAAATAATGATGAACCAAGAACTACGGAAAGGGTAATTGGTAAGAGGATCATGAACTCTCCCATAATACCTGGCCATAAACCAAGAGGAATAAATGCAGCGACGGTAGTGGCTGTTGAAATAATGATTGGGAAGGCTATCTCTCCAATACCTTTTTTGGCAGCTTCCACGCGCCCCATACCTTCCTCATCCATTAGGCGATACACATTTTCTACCACCACAATCCCGTTGTCAACCAAAAGGCCAAGCCCCATTACCAGTCCGAATAGTATCATAACATTCAGAGTATAACCCAGGGTATTTAGTATAAACAGTGACATGAACATCGACATTGGAATGGCGAATCCAACGAAAACGGCATTCTTGAATCCGAGGAAAAACATTAGAACCGTCACCACCAGGATAACCCCGAAAATGATATTGTTAACCAGGTCGTCTACCTGTCCGATTGTAACTGATGACTGGTCGTTTGAAATTGAAATATTCAGATCCTGCGGAAACACATTTTCAATAGCATCATCTACTATTTCATGTATTTTTTCTGCGGCTTCTACCATGTTTTTACCAGCACGTTTCTTCACGTCCAGCATAACCACACGGTTACCGAATTCTCTTGCATAGGTAGTGCGGTCCTTTTCCCTAAATGATACAGTTGCCACATCCCTTAAATAGATGGGATTGTCGTTTTCCGATTTAATGACAAAGGATTCGAGGTCTGATGGCTTTTCTATTTCTCCCAGCACACGAATCGTTCGGCGTTGGTCATTAGATATCATATTGCCTGCAGACATGGTTACATTTCCCCCGCCAATGGCACCAATTAAATCGTCAAAACTTACCTCAGCAGCCATCATCTTATAGATGTCGACGGCCACTTCAACTTCCTTATCCTGCGCACCCCTGATATCGGCCTGTTTAATTTCTGGAAGATCTTCTATTTCATCCTGGAGGTATTCGGCAAAAGATTTTAGTCGCTCAACAGGATAATC
This sequence comes from Flavobacteriaceae bacterium, assembly GCA_013042825.1. Lineage (GTDB taxonomy): Bacteria > Bacteroidota > Bacteroidia > Flavobacteriales > Flavobacteriaceae > SHLJ01. Next base: position 9,930 of record JABDPL010000295.1, read on the forward strand.
ACCCGAAATATTAATATTCAGAATAGGAAATTCTTCAGACATACTGAGTTCGAACACATTGGGCTCGATTTTAGCGCCGTTAAATGTTGGCCAGTCCTCACTTGATGTTTCGACATCGATTTTATCCTTGACTTTCTGCTTGGCAACTTCTACTTCAATGTTCTCATCAAATTCAACAACTACCATTGAATAATCCTCAGAAGAGGTGGAGGTAATCTCAACCAGATTGCTAACGGTTTTGAGAGTTTCTTCAAGAGGATCGGTAATAAGTTTTTCAATATCCTCAGCTGTATTGCCCGGGAATACGGAACTCACATATATTTTTGTTTCATTTATCTCGGGGAAATTTTCACGAGACATATTATAGAAAGCCGATATACCGAGAATGAGGACTATCCCAATAACCACATAGATTGTAGTACTGTTCTTGATAGCCCAGGATGATGGTGCAAATTCCTTATTGACGTTTTTGGTTCGTTTGGTCATGATCGAAAAGATTATTGTTGAATGATACTTACGGTTTGACCGTCTTTAACACTTCTTGCCCCTTCCTTAATGATCTGGGCACCATTTTCAATGCCACTGATAACTTCAACCATATCATTTTGGGCCAGTCCGGTTTCAATGATAACGCGTTCGGCGATGCCTTCCATGTTGGCATTTATATCCATAACTACATAAATATATTGCTGGCCCTCTGCATTTTCAGAAATTATGCTCAATGGGACCAGAAGTGCATTTGTGCTGGTATAGTCATTGATCTTCAATTTAGCCGTTAGATTGGGCTTTATGGTATTATCCTTATTAGGCACAGCTATTTCAATTTTAAACGTTCTGTTAGCAGGGTTTATGAAATTACCTGACTGACGAATCTTGGCGTTATAAGTAGTACCTAAGACAGGGAAGTTTACTAAGACATCCCTGCCGGGTTTTACATTGGTGATATAACTTTCTGGCACATCTGTTTCGATATACATATCATTAAGGTTAACAATGCGCATGAGTGGCGATTGACCAGGAACAACAACACTGCCTTGTTCGGTAATAACATCATCAATTGTTCCGCTAAATGGCGCTTTAACATATGTTTTCGCTATTTGTTGTTTGAGTTGATCTATGGCTTTTTGCTGAGCTTCATAATTGGACTTGGCTTGTAAATATTGGATTTCACTTCCGATATTTTGTTCCCACAAACGCTTCTGGCGCTCAAAAGTGGTTTTTGCCAGGTCGGCCTGAATCTCAAGCTGAGCCAATTGTTGCCCAAGTCCGCCATCATCGATCTTGGCCAGGGTTTGCCCTTTTCTAACCGCTTGCCCTTCCTTAACATAGACCTGCGTTAGAATGCCCGAATACTCAGGATAAATCAAGAGGTTTTGCTTGGTTTTTACATTGCCCTGAAGTTCAAGATAATGGTTAAAAACAGTGTCTTTGACCTTGAATGTAGTTATTAAAGGAATCTTTTTAAGGGTATCTAGGCTTTCGATAAGATCATTTATCTGGCGCATTTTTTCTGAAATGGCCTGTTGTTCAGATTCCAGTTTTGTTTTCTCTGTTCGCAAAATGTTCAAGTCGTTCGAGTTCAAGGCGCTCTCAAATGTATTACCTGAGTTTCCTGAACAAGACACCAGGATGGCTGATGAGACTATAAAAGGAATGATATTTTTCATAATTCTGGTCATGATTGAGTGTTGCTTAATTTTTTGGTATTTCGTTTAAGACGGTTTCGAGATCTGCTTTGCGATTTATCACGTCAAGCATCGACTGCAGCAATTCTTGTTGTGCTGTATAAAGCTGTGTTTGTGCCTGGCGGAGTTCAAAGCTTGAACCGATACCTTCGAAAAACTTTGTTTGATTTTTACTTTCGATTCTTTCGGCAAGCTTGAGGTTGTCTTTTTTGATCTCATAATCTTCGATGGCGAACCTGTAATTGCTCTTGGCAGTGGCGATCTCAAGTTTGATACGCTGCTCGGTTTCTTTAAGGTCGTCGATCGATTTCTCGAGGGTTATTTTGGCTCGCTGCGTGGCAGCGCTGCGTTCCAGAGAACTGAAAATGGGGATGTTCATACTCAAACCAAAGATTGATGAGCCCAGCCAACGTTGTTCCCGTTGAGTAAAAGTGAACGAATTACTATAGCCGTCATAGCCTCCATTTATAAACGCGTCGATAGTTGGCAGTGCCTTGCTTTTTTCGAGTTTCACCAGGAGTTCCTTTGATCTCTTATCATTTGCAGCAATTCGGTAATCGATAATGTTCTCGATATCGTCTTCAGCATCGAGCAAGCTCAGTACAGTATTCTGCGAAGCTAAACCCGAGAGAAAATCTGTTAATTTGATCTCCTCGTCAATATCAATACCTATAGTCATATTGAACATTTGGTATGCCAGATCTTTTAACCTGATGATATTGTTTAGGTTACTTTCAATTCCAGCTAAGGTGATTTTCAGCTGCTCGACATCTTCTTCTTCTGCAAGACCGTTTTCATAAATTTTCGTGGTTTCATCCAAATTCTTCTCCAAAACAGCTTTGTTTCGTTCCAGGATGGTTACACTTTCTTCGGCAAGAAGCACATTACCATAAGCATTGATCACCGCTTTTCTAACTTCTAAGTCTGTTTTTTCTTTAGCATTCTGTGAGATTTCCAAAAATACTTTAGCCGATTGTAATCCAACCAAATAGGAACCATCAAACACTTTCTGATTTAACACGGCTGTAGCATTTACAGATTGTTCGGTTCCGAAGGCTATCTCAGCGAATTCACCAGGATTTCCACCAAAGAATTCGGCAGGAATTAATGAAACAGGTTGCTTAAGGAAATTGTTATAGCTGATAGATCCGCTAATTTGAGGCAATCCGGTTGCTATGGTTTCCCACTTTTGTTTTATAGCAGCATCGACATCCCGTGACGCATTTTTTGCTGTTCGATTGTTTTCCAAGGCATAATCAATAGCCTCCTGAAGCGAAAATTCCTCAACCTGAGCAAAACTGCCGAGGCTAAGAAAAATACCGACACTTATTAGAATTGCTTTTTTCATTGTTACGATTTTACCTGCACGATGTCAGATGATTTAAGTTGGTTTAATGATTGAAGTCCGGATTCTGTGCAGATGCCGTGCAAATGGTAATCCAGATAATTATCCATCACCGAATGTATCGAGAAATGTTTTAGTGGAAACAAGTCGTTATCCTTGATGGCTGTTATACAGTTGAAATAGATCCTGGTCACGAACTCTATATTGATGTCCTCCCTGTAAAGACCTAATCTAATACCTCGTTCGAGATTGCTTTTGACGCAGTCGTGCATTACCTCAAACTGTTTTTTCATCAAGGTTTGATAAATCTTAGGATAGTATTTCTGCAACTGATATTGAGGAGAGGATTTTTCGTCCTTTAGATGTTCCATTACAAATTGCTTGATATCATAGATCTCCTCAATGGGATTCTTCTCAAGCGCACAAATGCAGTTAATGCCATGGCTGATTATTTCAAAAACATGAAGCGTTGTGGCCTCCACCAGTTCTGTTTTGTTTTTAAAATGCTGGTAAATAGTCTTTTTAGAGCAACCCAGGTTGTTAGCAATATCATCCATGGTCACACTTTTAAAACCAAGAGTCAGGAACAGATCAGCCGATTTCAATAATATCTTTTCTCTCATAAGGTGCAAAAGTACAACAGGAAACTTTTAAAACATTAATAGTTTCCATAGTTTTAATAATTATTTAACACAACCGTAAGATCCTTGGTTATAATATGTCGATTTCGTTTAAATTTGCGGCATGCAACAAATTGACATTTACCGGCAGGCCTTTATGGATCACCTGTCTTCTCTTCAACTCCAAAAGGAACCCAAGGCATTATATGCACCCATTGAATACATTCTGAATCTGGGTGGAAAGCGCATGCGGCCGGTACTTACATTGATGGCTGCCGAATTATTCGGAGCAGATCACAACAAGGCATTAAATGCAGCCCTGGCGGTAGAAGTATTTCATAATTTCACCCTGATTCACGACGACATCATGGACGAAGCCCCTTTGCGCAGAGGACAGCCCACGGTTCATCATAAATGGGATCTGAATACAGGTATCCTTTCCGGTGATGCCATGCTTATACTGGCCTATCGATGTCTTGAATCCTACGAGCCAATAGTCATGAAGGTTCTGCTTAGCTCATTTAATAAAACAGCCCTGGAAGTATGTGAAGGCCAGCAGTACGATATAGATTTTGAAACCAGGAATGACGTCACCATTTCAGAGTACATCAGGATGATAGAGTATAAAACCGCGGTGCTGGTGGGAATGGCATTGAAGTTCGGAGCAATTATCGCCGGGGCATCGGAATCGGATCAGGATCGCATAGAAAATTTTGGGATCGCCCTGGGAACTGCTTTTCAGTTGCAGGATGACTATCTCGACGCTTTCGGGGATCCCGAATCCTTCGGAAAAAAGGTTGGTGGCGATATAGTGGAAAACAAAAAAACATTTCTTTTTCTGAAGGCAAAAGAGTTGGCATCGGAAGAACAGAAGGAAGAGCTATCCCGGATGTTTACCGAGTCATTTGTTGATGAAGAAAAAAAGATCACCAGAACAAAAGCGATCATGAAGGCCACAGGTGCAGATACTGCCTGCAGGGAAACCATAGAACAATACACTGCAAAAGCGTTTGATATCCTCGATGAAACCAGTATTTCAGAAAAAGGGAGGATGTATTTAAAGGCTTTTGGAAATGAATTGATGTACCGGACCAACTGATGCAATTACCGGCCACCTTTGATGACCTGATCGCTACTGCCGAACAGTATGATCTCTATAATAAACTTATCAATCAGTTGAACAAGGATCTGTTGCTGGCTAATGTGGATCTGCAATTTGAACCGGATGTTCTGCCCACCAGTTTAAAATACCTGTTGCACGAAGCTATTTTCAACCTGATCCAGGATAAATTCGGCGACTATCTCAATCTGCTTTATATCATCGATATATCCGAATCGAAGATCAAACAACTGGATGGAAGTGATGTTGTGAAACTCTCAGAACAAGTTACTTTTCTTGTCCTTCAGCGGGAATGGCAGAAGGTATGGTTCCGTTGGAAACATAAGTAGAATTCACCCTGCTATTTTAATGTCCGAAAATATTCAAGCATGGCCCTGGCCTCCTCTTCTGTTGGGTTTTGATTCGGCATGATGACGTTATTGAACTCTTTAAAGATCTTCATGGTTAAAGAATCCTTTTCGATCATGCCTTCAGGGTCGAGCAGGGTATTCATTACCCATTCGGGAGTACGACGATCAAGAAGGCCTTTCATTTCAGGTCCGATGAATTTCTTATCGGTTCTATGGCAAGCGGTGCACAGGCGGGTGTAGACCGCCTTGCCTTCATCTGCCAAATCTTTGTTGATACGTCTTTTCAGATTAAGGGCAGTGATCGGCCCGATTCCCTTGCTTTCAAGATCTGCGGTTAAATATGAAAAAGCATCGGTTCTGGAGGCATCGGTTCTGGAGGCATCGATTTCTTTTGCGGTTGTCCTGTTATTTAGCTTAATCTCAGGTTTTTCTTCAACAGTCTTACCACCTCCTGAACAACCGATCAGGAAAAAGACTCCGGCCGCAAATAGAAATGAACGAATTCTCATGCGCAAAAATAATTCATCTAATGTAGCCGATTCGAACGATTTATGAAATGACGAAGGTCATGTTCTAATAATCATATCTATATCATCACATGAATTTTTAATCCAGTCGAGATCTCTCAGAATCAATGAAATTCAGAAAAACACGCGCACAAAGGGAATCCAGGGCTCGGCATAAATGCTTTTATCTTTATCATAAAGAACATCATATCTGATCCCGAATATCACATTGCCTGTGCGATATCCTGCGCCCAGGAAGAGGGCCGAGTACCAGTAGTTATCATCCGGGGTCAGGACGAATTGTTCATCATAATTCCTGTTGACATTCAGCTGCTCAAACTCTGCAGACAACTGGATTTCGGGAATAACATTGAAAAGAGTTAATACACTTCCACCAAGGATGGTTGATTTATAACGATCTCTGAGTGAGGCGTATGTCAAATTTAACCCGACACCTGTAGCAAATTCGGGCGTTACCTCATAAATAGCTACAGGAGCCAGCGTACCGCTGAAGAACCTATCGCCAAAGCTTAAACCGATCCCTCCCCCAAATCTTACATAATTCCAGAATTCTGAGGAATTGTTCCCGGACTCATCCTGAGCCATTGCGGGTAAAGAAAATGAAAAAAACAGGCTTAGAGTTATGACAAGGTGTAGCGATGAACGATGAAATAATCTCATAGGAATTCGGGCTTTGGTGCTATGGTCATAAATATACTAAAAGCCATTTGTATTATTGCAAAAGTTGTACTTTTGTAGATAATTTTTCAATACGACACCCATACGTATTAGTGATGGATATATATTCTTTTCTGAACGCTGCGCATACGACCTACTTCGCCGATCTCTATGATCAGTATCTGAAAGATCCGGATTCGGTAGAACCCAGTTGGCGAGCATTTTTCCAGGGCTATGATTTTGGCTCTGAGAATTATGGTTTGAATGGGGAGATCGTTGAGGGCGTAGGTGTTCAGGTTCCTGAACATGTGCACAAGGAGTTCCAGGTGGTTAAACTAATAGACGGCTACCGTACAAGGGGTCATTTATTCACCAGGACCAATCCCGTTCGACAAAGGCGTAAATATGCGCCCACTCTTGATATAGAAAATTTCGGCCTTTCTGAAGCCGATCTCGATACGGTATTTAATGCAGGAGAGATCCTGGACCTGGGCCCGCAAACCCTGAGAGAGATCAGAGAACACCTGGAAGCGATCTACTGCGATTCTATAGGTGTGGAATATATGTATATCAGGCAGCCGGAAGAGATTGACTGGATACAGAATAGACTGAACCAAAATGACAATCATCCTGCTTTTAATGTTGATGATAAAAAACATATCCTCTCTAAATTAAACAGGGCCGTGACCTTTGAAACCTTTCTGCACACCAAATATGTAGGGCAAAAACGGTTTTCGCTTGAAGGTGGAGAATCCCTTATCCCCGCACTTGATGTCGTTATAGAGAAGGCAGCAGAATATGGTGTTACCGAATTCGTCATGGGAATGGCGCACAGGGGACGGTTGAATACCCTGACCAATATCTTCGGAAAATCGGCAAAAGAGATCTTTAGCGAGTTTGATGGAAAGGATTATGAGCAGGAAGTATTTGATGGAGATGTAAAATACCACCTGGGATGGACCAGCGACCGGGAGACCGATACGGGGAAAAAGATCAATCTGACCATTGCTCCGAACCCCTCCCACCTCGAAACTGTTGGAGCAGTTGTTGAAGGGATTTCGCGGGCCAAGCAGGACAAAGATCATATCAACAACGCATCGGAAGTTCTTCCAATCGTGGTGCATGGTGATGCTGCTATTGCCGGACAAGGGATAATATATGAAGTGGTTCAAATGGCCAAATTAGATGGCTATAAGACCAATGGTACAATCCATATTGTTGTCAATAATCAGATCGGATTCACAACCAACTACCTAGATGCAAGATCGAGTACCTATTGCACTGATGTCGGAAAAGTAACCCTCTCTCCGGTGATGCACGTAAATGCAGATGATGTTGAAGCCGTGGTTCATGCTACTGTCCTGGCACTGGATTTCAGGATGAGATTTAAGCGGGATGTGTTTATCGATTTGTTGGGATATCGCAAATATGGGCATAACGAAGGTGATGAACCGCGATTTACGCAGCCTATGCTGTATAAGATTATTGCCAAACACAGGAATCCAAGAGACATCTATGCTGAGAAACTCATCAAGCAGGGTGTTATCGATAATGCTTATATCAGGAAATTAGAGCAGGATTATAAAGCAACACTCGAGGAAGAACTTGAAGATTCCAGAAAACTGACGAAAACGGTAATAACACCGTTTATGCGAAAGGAGTGGATCAATTTTATCAAGGCTGATGGTGATGACATGCTTAAAACTATGGATACATCATATCCCTACGATAAATTATCTGCAATCACAGACACGCTGTCAACACTTCCATCGGATAAGAAATTCATCAGGAAAATTCAGAAATTGATCGAGTCACGAAGGGCGATGTTCGATCAGGACCGTTTAGACTGGTCGATGGCCGAGCATCTGGCTTACGGTAGTTTGCTCGAGGAAGGCTATAATGTAAGGATATCCGGCCAGGATGTGGAGCGTGGTACGTTTTCACATCGACACGCGGTTGTAAAGGTTGAAGATAGTGAGGAAGAGGTAATTCTGCATGAACATATAAGCCCGAATCAGGGGGAGTTCAATATCTATAATTCACCACTTTCGGAATATGGAGTTGTTGGATTTGATTACGGCTATGCCATGGCCAGCCCGAACACTCTTACCATTTGGGAGGCACAGTTCGGTGATTTCAGCAATGGCGCTCAGATCATGATGGACCAGTATATCTCATCGGGCGAAGACAAGTGGAAAACCCAGAACGGACTGGTAATGCTGTTGCCGCATGGATATGAAGGACAGGGAGCTGAACACAGTTCAGCCAGGATGGAAAGATACCTTCAGCTATGTGCTAAGGATAATATGTTTGTGGCCGATTGTACGACACCGGCCAATTTATTTCACCTGCTGAGAAGACAAATGAAGGTGCCCTACAGGAAACCCCTGATCGTGTTTACACCAAAAAGTCTATTGCGCCATCCCAAAGTGATCTCAACTGTTGATGAGTTTGTCCATGGGCATTTTAAAATGTTGATAGATGATGAGATGGCCGAGGCAGGAAAAATTAAAACCCTGGTATTCGTAACAGGCAAGTTCTACTATGACCTATTGGAAGAGCGGGAGAAACTGACTAGAGATGATGTGGCCCTGGTTCGAATTGAACAATTGTTCCCACTTCCGAAGGAGGAAATAAGAGCAGTATTAAAAAAATACAATAAAGCAGATGATGTGGTTTGGGCCCAGGAAGAACCGAGAAACATGGGAGCTTACAGTCATCTGGTGATGCATCTCAAGGAGGCGAAAACCTTCAGGGCGGCGTCAAGGAGAATATATAGCGCCCCTGCAGCGGGAAGCTCTGTTCGCTCGAAGAACAGGCATCAGGAGGTTATTGATTATGTTTTCGATAAAAGCAAAGACAATCAAATCAGGCAAAAAGAAAATCTATGATATTAGAAATGAAGGTACCCTCTCCGGGTGAATCAATTACAGAAGTTGAAATAGCTGAATGGCTGGTTGAAGATGGGGACTATGTCGAGAAAGACCAGGCTATTGCAGAAGTAGACAGCGATAAGGCAACTCTGGAACTGCCTGCTGAGCAAAGTGGAACCATAACCCTCAAAGCTGAGGTCGGGGATGCAGTTGAGGTCGGACAGGTGGTGTGTCTTATAGATACCAGTGCTGAAAAACCCGAAGGCACTGAAGCATCAGCTCCAAAAGTGGAGGCCCAGGAGGAAGTCCAGGCTGCCTCACCGGAGCCCCAGCCCACAGAAAAGACGACCTATGCTACAGGTACTGCGAGCCCCGCTGCGCGCAAAATTCTATCTGAAAAAGGCATGGATGCTGCACAGGTGAACGGTACTGGCAAAGACGGCAGGATAACCAAGGAAGATGCTGTTAAGGCCGTGCCCGCCATGGGAGAACCTGTTAATGTAGACGGACGGGGTGTGACGCGATCAAAACTTTCAATGTTGCGACGCAAAGTGGCTGAGCGATTGGTCTCTGCTAAAAACGAGACGGCCATGTTGACTACATTTAACGAGGTTGATATGTCTCCCATTTTCGAAATTCGGAAAAAATACAAAGAGACCTTTAAGGAAAAGCATGGGGTTAGCCTTGGTTTCATGAGCTTTTTTACCCTGGCTGTTGTTCGCGCATTAAAAGAGTTCCCTGCGGTGAACTCCATGATCGATGGCAAAGAAATGGTCACCTATGAATTCTGCGATATCAGCATAGCCGTTTCAGGACCGAAAGGCCTGATGGTTCCGGTAATCAGAAATGCGGAGAACCTTAGCTTCAGAGGCGTTGAGTCGGAGGTCAAGCGTCTTGCCATTCGTGCGCGAGAAGGCCAGATCACTGTTGATGAGATGACCGGTGGAACCTTTACCATTTCCAATGGAGGCGTTTTCGGAAGCATGTTATCTACACCGATAATCAATCCGCCTCAAAGCGGGATACTCGGTATGCATAATATTGTTGAGCGACCAGTAGCAGTAGAGGGGAAGGTTGAAATAAGGCCGATCATGTTTGTTGCCTTGTCTTACGATCACCGAATCATCGACGGGCGGGAATCTGTAGGGTTTCTTGTTACCGTTAAGGAAGCCCTTGAGAATCCTGTTGAATTACTCATGAATAACAATATTGAAAAGACGCTGGAACTTTAAACTAGCTGAATGGTTTGGGTAGTAGAAAAAGACCGGGTTATGATAAGGTCATAAATTCAGAAGACCCTGAATTACAAGAACTCAAGGCCTTCCTTAATTCTCCCTAAGAACTAATTAATAGCATTGTAAAGTTCCGTAATCTAAACGAACAAATCAATACGTAACATCACGTATTTTCTCAGTTCAAATAAAGTATTTCTGGTTTTCTTTGGCCCAGATCAGCAAACTGTTTTGTTGATGATCAAGTCCTAATTTTCTGATGATGTTACTGCGGTGTTTCTCCACCGTTCTATATGAGACGAACATGGCCTCACCAATCTCTTTAGTTGTCTTATTCTGAGCAATTTGTCTTAATATTTTTTTCTCGGTGACCGATAAAACGCTGAGGTCTATAATGGAGTCTTCAGAAATGAGTTCTTTTAGGCTTTCACTGAAATACGATTTACCCGCCTGTAGCACCTCAAGGCATTTCTCTATTTCGACAAGGGCAAACTCTTTCAGAATGTAACCATGGATATTCATTCTTTTGGCTTCGTTCAGTAAAGTGCCGTCTTTCTCAAAGGTAATCAGAACAATCTTGGTCGAAAGCCCTTGTTCCTTTATCATTTTGGCAACTTCAAGACCATTTAGTTCAGGCATCCGAATGTCAAGAATCGCAATTTCCGGTTCGTGTTTCAGAATTTGTTTCAAAGCTGTTTTTCCATCGGTAACGGCCTCCAGAACCTTATGGCCTTTTTCGACAAGGAAATCGGAAAGCCCTTTCAGGATCAGTGGATGATCGTCTGCAATGATGATTCTGTACCGCATATAATGGCCTTAGGAAAGCTTAAGGTATAAATATTTCTTGTCGTAATCTATTATTGCTTTTCCCTTTTTCAGGATATCAGTACCGATAATACCGTCAATAGGTTCAACATCAAGGTGGTCTAAACCCGAATTTACATGGGTGAGATTGAACAATACAATCATGGCCTTATTATTTGACCATTTACCGATCTTAAGCCTGTTTTTTCTTGATACCTTTGAATTCATATTAACAGCTCCGGCACCTGTTACCTTGACATCGGTCTCCTCAACCTTCATCCTGAATAGCTTGGAATGCTCATGGTCAACAAGTGTATTGGAAGCACCAGTGTCGAGTATGAACCAACCCTTGACTCCGTTTATTGTGGCTTTCATGGCGAAGTGATTCGATTTCAATCGATGCAACTTAATCCTGGTATATTTTTTTTCCTTGAGAAATTCGGCTAATGACATACAATCACGATTCAGCTAGCGAAATTATTAAATATATATTCAGAAAAAAATTCATTCAAAACGTACTTTTGCAATATGATCATTACCGATACCCACGCACATTTGTATATTGAAGCCTTTGACCAGGACCGTGATGCTATGATAAAACGGGCCATGACGGAGGGTGTAGAACGTTTTTTCCTGCCTGCTATCGATTCAACCTACACCCAATCCATGCTTGAATTAAAACAGGCCTACCCAGATTATATGTATATGATGATGGGACTGCATCCAACACATGTGAAAGAAAACTATAAAGACGAGTTGAAACATGTTAAGGAGCAATTGGAAAGTGGGAATTATGTCGCGGTGGGAGAGATAGGGATCGATTTGTATTGGGATAAATCAACATTGCACATCCAGCAGGAGGCCTTTCGTTTTCAAATCGGGCTGGCCAAGAGCCATCAGTTACCAATCGTTATTCATTCCCGTGAATCATTCGATGAGATTTTTGAAATTCTCGAAGAAGAACAGGTTGACCAAGACCAATTAAGGGGTATCTTTCACTGTTTTACCGGCAATCTTGAACAGGCAAAACGAGCAATCGACCTCAATATGAAGTTGGGTATTGGAGGTGTCGTGACATTTAAGAACGGGAAGATCGATAAATTCCTTGATCAGATCGAACTTGAACATATAGTCTTGGAAACTGATGCACCTTACCTGGCACCGGCACCATTCAGGGGCAAGCGAAATGAAAGCGCTTACATCATTCATGTGCTCAACAAACTGTCTGAGATCTATGGAAAATCAACCGCAGAGATCGCTGATATCACGACAGAGAACAGCAAATCGCTATTTAAAATATGACCGATGGACTTGCCTAAGATCTTGATAATTTATACCGGAGGAACAATTGGGATGATCAAGAATCCTGAAAGCGGCGTGCTTCAGGCGTTTGATTTTGATCATTTGCTTGAAAAGATACCGGAAATTAATCTCTTGAATTGCACCTTTGAATCCACGGCATTGGAACAACCATTGGATTCCTCTAATATGAATCCCTCGCATTGGGCCACTATTGCGAAGATTGTTGAAGATAATTATAAGAGCTTCGATGGGTTCGTGATCTTACATGGAAGCGACACCATGAGTTATACGGCATCGGCCTTGAGTTTTATGTTTGAAAATCTCGATAAACCGATCATTCTTACAGGTTCTCAGCTTCCCATTGGTGATCTGCGAACAGATGCCAAGGAGAACCTGATTACGGCATTACAGATCGCCTCCCTGAGGAAAGATGGTAAAGCCCTGGTGCGTGAGGTTTGCCTGTATTTTGAGTACAAATTATACAGGGGAAACAGGACCACGAAGATAAACGCCGAACATTTTCAGGCCTTCGCATCACTTAATTATCCCGATCTCGGTGAATCGGGTGTTCATCTAAAAATCAAGGAGCGCTACCTTTCCCGGTTTTCTGATGACCAGCCCTTTAGTGTGCACTATGCCCTTGAGGATCAGATTGCTCTTATAAAATTATTTCCTGGAATCACTCCTGCCGTTCTTTCCTGTATGTGTTCTTCTGAAGATCTGAAGGGGATAATTCTTGAAACTTTTGGTGCAGGCAATGCCACGACCGAAACCTGGTTTATCGAAATAATAAGTCAGGCTATCAAACGCGGGATTCATGTGGTTAGTGTAAGCCAGTGTTCAGGAGGAAGTGTGATGATGGGGCGGTATGAAACCAGTGAACAGCTCGAGGCGATCGGGGTTATATCAGGTCATGACTTAACCACAGAGGCAGCTATCGCTAAAATGATGTATCTGCTGAGTATGTCAATGACCACATCTGAATTCAGGCAAACGTTCGAACGGTCCATTCGCGGTGAATTGACTGAAAAATAAGCTGTAAAAATTTTAAGCTTTAAACTTTTTTTCGTTATTTCAACGCCCCATTAAAGTTTACAGAGAGGTGGCCGAGTGGTCGAAGGCGCACGCCTGGAAAGTGTGTATACGCCAAAAGCGTATCGAGGGTTCGAATCCCTTCCTCTCTGCAAAGCCCGGTAATAGGGATTTCTGATTCGAGTTATTTTTCATTTGTTATTGAACAACTTGATGAAGGGTTTTTCCGAATTAAAAAAAAATTCAAACCGGGGATCAATATCCTAAAAAATCAGGTCGGGGAAAATGGTCGAATATCCCATAATCCCTATGATAAATTTAGTTTTTAATATATTTTTTTTTATATCTTTAAACCTTTAACTAATAAAATTAAGATCACGAACAATGAAAAGATTACTATCGATTTTTGCCATTGCTTGTCTTATGGCAATTGCACCGGTTAACGCATATACAAATGCGAACACAATTTCATTTGACAGCACGGTAATCAGTGTTGCTCAGGAGGAGGGCGCTGATGACGCTGCCGAGTCTTTAGGATTCCACCAGGAACTAAAGAAACGTTTTATTGAAGGAGGTCCCGGTTTCATGGGCATCGTTTTGTTATGTTTGATTCTAGGACTGGCAATAGCCATCGAGAGAATTATCTTCCTTAACTTATCTACTACCAACTCTAAAAAGCTTGTGAAGGATGTGGAAGATGCCTTGAACTCCGGTGGAGTGGAAGCTGCTAAAGAAGTATGCCGAAACACAAAAGGGCCTGTTGCTTCTATATTTTATCAGGGACTTGACAGAACAGATGAAGGATTAGACCAGGCTGAGAAAGCTGTAGTGGCCTATGGTGGTGTTCAAATGGGACAACTCGAAAAGAATGTTTCCTGGATTTCACTCTTTATCGCGCTGGCACCGATGCTTGGGTTCATGGGAACGGTAATCGGTATGATCACGGCCTTCGATAAAATTGAAGCTGCCGGTGATATGCAACCATCACTTGTTGCTGGGGGTATTAAAGTGGCACTTTTAACAACGGTATTTGGTTTGATCGTTGCGATCATTCTTCAGATATTCTACAACTATATAATCGCGAAAATCGATGCTATTGTAAATGACATGGAAGATGCATCAATCTCTTTGATGGATATCCTTGTTCGTAACAAACAAAAATAAAACCGGACTATGAATTTTCATAAGATAACACGTTTAGTAGCCGGTTTATTAGGTCTTGCAGGCATCATCTTTTTGGTGATGATCATCTCAAAGGGAGATGACGTCATAAAGGCGTCTGCAGCTGCAGGTGATACCTCAACTGTAGATCCTATGGCTTTTGTAGCCTATATCACACTGGCAATAATTTTATTCTTTGTGTTGTTCTTTGTTTTGAAGAATCTCTTTGCGAATACTGCAACACTTAAAAAGACGTTAATTAATGTAGGGGCCTTCCTATTATTATTTTTAATCGCTTATTTCATTTTTGCTACTGGTGTTGAAACACCGATGCGTGACGGAGAAGTACTTTCCGAAGGCGGTTCTAAAATGGTAGGCGCGGGACTCTATCTATTTTATTTCCTCATTGTAATTGCGGCAGTGCTAATGGTATTTTCTGGCGCAGGGAAATATATAAAAAGATAAATAACTATGGCAAAACGATCAGCACCGGAAGTGAATGCCGGCTCGATGGCCGACATCGCCTTTCTACTGTTAATTTTCTTCCTGGTAACCACCACCATCGAAAAAGATTCGGGTATTAACCGTAAACTTCCTCCTATGGAAGAATCGGATGAGGATGTGATTATCAAGCAGAAGAACATTTTTACAGTACTATTGAACGGTAGGGATCAATTGCTTGTTGAGGATGATTTAATGGAGGTTAAGAATCTTAGGGCTGCTGCAGTCGAGTTCTTAGACAATAACGGTGATGGTTCATGCGATTATTGTCGTGGAAAGAAAGATCCTAGTTCTTCAGATAATCCTGATAAGGCAATTATTTCCCTTAAAAACGAAAGAGAAACGTCGTATGCAGCCTATATTACGGTTCAAAATGAATTGGTGGCTGCCTATAATGTATTGAGAAACAGGCGAGCTTTGGAAATAGGTCCAAAATCCGGATTCAGAGATATGAACTTTGTCGAGATGCAGGCCAATTATAAGGATGCACGGTTTACTGGAAATAAGACCAAACTCAAGGAAGTGATCGATCAGATCAAACTTGAGATTCCACAGAAATTGTCGGAGGTTCAGTAATATTTAAATTTTAAACCAAAGAAAATGTCAAAATTTAAAAAGAAAAAAAGTGGTGCCTTGCCCGCTATTTCTACGGCCTCCCTACCGGATATTGTTTTCATGCTCTTATTCTTCTTTATGGTTGCAACGGTGATGCGTGAGAATACACTTATGATTTCAAACAGCCTGCCCATGGCAGACCAGGTTGAAAAACTGGACAAGAAAAATCCTATAAGTTACGTCTATGCAGGAAAGCCCAGTAAAGGATATGAGAAATACGGAACTGAGGCGAGAATTCAACTGAACGATAAGTTTGCAGATGTTAACGAGATAGTTCAATTTATCTATTCTGATAGATCGGCTATGATGGAATAACTTATTCCGTTCCTTACGTTTTGAGTTAAAG
>JABDPL010000297.1 GCA_013042825.1 Flavobacteriaceae bacterium
ATACTATACTACGGCGGTTAACGGCTATGTTGATATTCACGATGTTGTGAACGGACTGGTTTTTCTCATGGAAAGTGATATTTCAAATGAGCGATTTATCCAGGTCGCTGAGAATCTTTCAAACAAAACTTTTATCGAAATGGTAGCAGATGCCATAGGAGCAAAGGCTCCTGAAAAAAAAGCTTCTGCAACCATGCTCGGGTTTGGCTGGAGATTCGACTGGCTGAGATCTAAGGTACTGGGAAAGCGCAGACGCCTTACCAAACGACTTGCAAAAGTATTACAACGTGATACCATCTATGAAAATTCGAAACTCAAGGAAATGACAGGCTTGGCGTATAAACCGGTTTCACAGTCCATCTCGGAAACAGCCCGGTTTTTCACTGAAGATCAAGCTTAGAATCTCTAGCGCGGGCATTAATAATTGAATCCCGGCGCCTTTTGTTCTCCGCTTGAATAGAATCCTCCTTTGTGGAAGCTGCTTTCAATTCTTCATTAAACTGTTTTCTGTCAGCTGCGAGTTTGGTCTTTACACGCTCATAAATCCTTTCATAATCCTCGATCCTATAAGCGTAGTATTCATTGCTAAGCGTGAATTGCAGGCTATCGACATTATGCTTTTCAAAAACAAAGGATTGAGGTTTAATTCCACTATTTTCCAGTATCTTACGATTAGATCCCTTGGCAGCTGTCATTATAGCCATATCATAGATTAGCTCGACCATTTGATCTTCAGTCAACAGATTACCTGGCTTAGACGGCTCAGGTATCTTGTTATTCTTACAACCCATCAAAGCAAAGGCTAAAACGATAAAGATCAGCGTGGTTTTCATCTTTGAAATGTTAGTTGCTTAGCGGCGCTCACCTCATGCACTTTAAAATTATTATAAACCAGCCGGCCATTTAGAATGGTATGCGTAATCCTTGACCTGAAGGTTGAACCCTCAAACGGAGACCATTTACATTTATACATGATATTATCCTTGTTTACCGTCCAGGGATTATTGAGATCAACAACAACGAGATCGGCATAATATCCTTCGCGGATATATCCGCGTTTTTCCACATCGAACAAAATGGCCGGATTATGGCACATCTTCTGAACTATAGTCTCAAGACTGATTTTTCCATTATGATAACACTCCAGCATTGCGACAAGCGCATGCTGAACCAGAGGCCCGCCCGAGGGGGCCTTTGTATATACATTGTTCTTTTCCTCATCGGTATGAGGAGCGTGATCTGTGGCAATTACATCCAATCGATCATCTAAGAGGGCTTGCCACAGTTGTTCACGATCCTTGGCACTTTTCACCGCAGGATTCCATTTTATCCGTGTTCCTTTTCGGTCGTAGTCTTCATCACTGAACCATAAATGATGGATACAGACTTCAGCCGTGATCTTTTTTTCTTCAAGAGGCATTTTATTATCGAACAATGCCATTTCCCGGGCAGTGGACAAATGAAAAACATGTAACCTCGCTCCTGTTTTCTTAGCCAGTTCTATCGCCATAGAAGAAGATTTATAACAGGCCTCTTCACTTCGTATAAGCGGATGACAGCTGATGGGAATATCCTCGCCGTACTGATCTAAATATTGATGGGTATTAGCCTGTATAGTCGCCTCATCCTCACAATGACAGCAAATCACCATATCGGTGCTTTTGAAAATTGACTCCAGTACCACTGGGTCATCAACAAGCATATTCCCGGTAGAGGACCCTAGGAAGAGCTTCAAGGCAGGTACAGTTTTCGAATCTAATTTCAAGATCTCCTCAAGGTTATCATTCGTTCCGCCAAACATAAACGAATAATTGGCATAGGAGGTTTTCGATGCGCGTTCCAACTTAGCGTTATAAGCTTCTATGGTGGTCGTTTGTGGGTTGGTATTGGGCATTTCCATGAACGATGTGATACCTCCCGCTAAAGCTGCTTTTGATTCGGTTTCTATGGTGGCCTTATGAGTTAAACCGGGCTCCCGGAAGTGTACCTGATCGTCAATTAATCCCGGGATCAGTAAGTTATTCTCGATATCAATCACCATGATGTTGGGATGACTCGGACTAATAGACTTTGCAATCTTTTTTATATAATCGTCTTCGATTAGAAGGTCAGCTTTGCTGATGCTCCCCTCGTTTACAATTCTTGCATTCTTGATTAAAATCGATCTTTCAGCCATGCTCACTCCTTTCCTATTAAACTTTTGAATTTCATTTTTATTACGCCGAAAATGGCCTCATAGATTATATTCCCGCTAAGCTTTGATTCTCCCCTTACACGATCGGTAAACACTATAGGTATCTCTACTATTTTGAATTTTCTGATATGAGCTTTGAATTTCATTTCGATCTGAAAAGCGTAACCTATGAATTTGATATTGTCGAGATCGATCGTTTCAAGTACCTTGCGATGATAACAGACAAAACCGGCTGTAGTGTCATAAATCTTCATTCCTGTTATAACCCTGACGTAAATAGATGCCAGGTATGACAGTAATACACGGCTGAGGGGCCAGTTAACAACATTGACTCCCTTTACATATCGCGAGCCAATTGCCACATCAGCTCCCTGATCCAGACAGGTTCTATGCAACCGTTCGAGGTCGGCAGGATTATGCGAAAAATCGGCATCCATCTCAAATATGTACTGGTAATGACGTTCTAAGCACCATTTAAAACCATGAATGTAGGCCGTACCAAGACCTGATTTCTCCGGGCGAACCTCCAAAAAAAGCCGATTTGGAAATTCCTCTTGAAGTTGCCTTACGAGGTCGGCCGTACCGTCTGGAGAATTATCATCAACAACCAGCAAGTCGAAAGCGGACTCCAACCCGAATACTGCACGGATTAAGGC
>JABDPL010000298.1 GCA_013042825.1 Flavobacteriaceae bacterium
GGCATATACCGGTTTGAGTAATCGGCCTCTTATCTGTGATGCTTCCGGATGGGGAAGGTCGCAGTCATATCGATCTGTAATCACAACATCAATCGCAATCCCATCATCTTCATCTTTAAATAAGCCAGCCAGCCAATTCTTATCGTTGGTCTCGAAATACAGGGCGTCGCGTTCCTGTACTATTGAAAAACGCACTTCTTTCGGCTTGTTAAGAACCAATTGATTATAGTAATTGCAGATCCGGTCGCGTTCGTAACCGGGAAAGTTAATTCCGAAGTTTTCCTGTGAAAAAGTTAATTGTGCGATAAATAGCAAAAGAAAAGCTATTCTCTTCATATAATCATGGGCATTTGTCAACAACTGAATTTAACAATAAAATGTGCAATTCAAATTTCTTTTGGCGACTTTATTTCCTGGTTGCCTTGAAAAGCCCTTTTATTGAAAACTATCAAAAGGCCCACTCCGCTGCTTATGGCAATATCAGCAAGATTGAAAACCGGTTCGAAGAACGTAAAATAGCGGCCCCCATATGCGGGAATCCATTCGGGCAGATAGCCCTTCCAGATCGGAAAGTGAAGCATGTCTACAACCTTTCCGTGAAATAACGAGTCATATCCACCGCTCGCCGGTAAAAACTCGGCCAGATCGGGATAACTTTCTGAAAAAATTACACCATAGAACACTGAATCTACAATATTGCCCAAAGCACCGGCAAAGATCAAGGACAGCGAATAGATAAGAATTTTAGACGATTTTTTATTGATTGCGGCAGAGATCCAAAAACCTATACCGCTAACTGCAAGGATTCGAAACCAGGTCAAGATGAACTTTGCCGATCGTTCGGATATGAAGGGTATGAAATCACTGAGCTTGGCGCCCCAAGCCATACCGTCATTTTCTACAAAAAGCAATTCAAACCAGGAAAAGATCCTTATGTGTTCCTGAAGTACGAAATTGGTTTTTATGTAGATCTTAAGCGCCTGATCTGCGATTAAAATGAGAAGAATGATTAATATGATGCGCTTATTCATAATGCTTTGATGAGATCTGATCAACCCATGTCTTATCCCGGATCCTCTGTATTGCCTTGATCATAATATATAAATCCAAAATTTTAAACCGAAAGCTATAAAAACAAAAACGCCTTCACTTGGTCAGGAAGACGTTTCGGTTTACGGTCAGCAGACCCTTATTTTTGCATGTTCTTAGCTTCAATACTCAAGGTTGCATGAGGCACCAATCTCAGGCGCTCCTTATTGATCAATTTACCTGTTACACGGCAAATACCATAGGTTTTGTTTTCGATCCTGATCAGGGCATTTCTAAGATCACGAATAAATTTTTCCTGCCTTATGGCCAGTTGAGAATTCGCTTCCTTACTCATGACCTCGCTGCCTTCATCAAAAGCTTTAAAGGTGGGTGAGGTGTCTTCGGTCCCGTTGTTGTGATCATTCATATAAGCGCTTTTGATCAATTCAAGATCATGACTGGCTTTTTCAATCTTTTCCTGGATCAAGGCCCTGAATTCGGCCAATTCTTCATCAGAGTATCTGTTGTTAATATCTATTGCCATAATTTTAATGTTTTTGGATAAATAATCGGGTCTGTATATCGTCGAAAGCAATATCTATACCATTATTTACCCGATCCATAATTTCGAGTTCTTCGGTTAAGGTTTCGGTTTTTATATAGTCAAGATTGCTCTTGACTGCATTATTAATTTTTTCATCGCTCTGAAGCATGACATCTATCCTGTCGGTAACTTCAAATCCCGAGTCTTTTCTCAGATTTTGAATGCGGTTGACCAGTTCCCTGGCAATGCCTTCTTTACGAAGGTCTTCGGTAATGGTTATATCCAGGGCAACGGTAAATCCCCTGTCGTTTGCTACAAGCCAACCTTCAATGTCCTGGGAATTGATTTCAACATCCTCTAATCCCAAAGTAATATTTTTTCCGTTAATTTCAACGTCAAAATGGCCTTTTTGCTCGATTTTTTTGATATCATCGGCTGTAAATTTGCCGATTTCTGCCGTTATAGCCTTCATCTCCCTTCCGTATTGTGGTCCGAGTACCTTAAAGTTAGGCTTGATCTGTTTTACCAGAATATCGGATGCATCTTCCATCAACTCGATCTCCTTTACGTTTACCTCGTGCTTGATGAGGTTCGAAACCGCCAATATTTCATGTTTTACAACTTCGGAATCAACAGGAATCATGATTTTCTGAAGCGGTTGCCTCACCTTGATCTTCTCTTTTGCTCTTAACGATAATACCAGGGATGATATTGTCTGCGCATTTTCCATTTTCCTTTCCAGGGCTTTATCGATAAAAGCGGGATCAGATACGGGAAAATCGGATAGGTGCACGCTTTCAAAGGATTCTAAACCGGTGGTGCGGTTAAGATCCAGATAAAGCTTATCCATATAAAATGGAGCGATGGGAGCACCGAGTTTTGCTATGTTCAGCAAACAGGCATACAAGGTCTGGTAGGCTGAGATCTTATCTTTTTGATAGTCACCTTTCCAGAATCGTCTTCTGCTGAGCCTGACAAACCAATTGCTTAAATATTCCTGGGTAAAGTATGCAATGGCCCGGGCCGCTTTTGTCGGTTCATAGTCGTCATAGGCTTCATCCACCCTTCGGATAAGGGTATGCAGTTCAGAAAGGATCCAGCGATCGATTTCAGGCCTTTCCGCCAATGGTATGTCATCTTCCTTGAATGTGAATCCATCCAGATTGGTATACAGCGCAAAAAATGCATAGGTGTTGTAAAGCGTCCCGAAGAATTTCCTGTTGACCTCCTGTATTCCGGCCGTATCGAATTTCAGATTATCCCACGGATTGGCATTGCTTATCAAATACCAGCGCGTAGCATCGGCACCGTAACTGGACAGTACATCAAAGGGATTTGCGGCATTGCCCAAGCGTTTCGACATCTTCTGGCCGTTCTTATCAAGGACCAATCCGTTGGAAACAACAGTCTTATAGGCTACAGAATCGAATACCATGGTTGCAATCGCATGCATGGTGTAGAACCAGCCCCGGGTTTGATCGACACCTTCAGCGATGAAATCAGCCGGAAAGGCTGTGTTATCATCGATCAGGGCTTTATTTTCAAACGGATAATGCCATTGTGCATAGGGCATGCTTCCCGAATCGAACCATACATCTATCAGATCGGCCTCCCTGTACATGGGTTTTCCTGAATCTGACACCAAAATGACCTTATCAACAACATTTTTATGAAGGTCGATGCGTTCATAGTTTGTCTTACTCATATCCCCGATAATAAAATCGGGGAAGATGTCTTCAGTCATATGACCCGCTGCGATCGACTTTTGAATTTCCTGTTTTAATTCTTCAACACTTCCAACGCAGATTTCCTCCCTGCCATCTTCAGATCGCCAAATAGGCAACGGAATACCCCAAAATCGCGATCTGGACAAGTTCCAGTCATTAGCATTTGCCAACCAGTTACCAAATCTGCCCTCACCGGTAGATTTTGGTTTCCAGTTGATGGTGTTATTAAGTGCGGTCATCCGGTCTCTTATCGAGGTGACCTTTATAAACCATGAGTCGAGCGGATAATACAATATGGGTTTATCCGTTCGCCAGCAATTGGGATAGCTGTGCTTGTATTTTTCTACCTTGAAAGCCTTGTTTTCTTCTTTCAGGCGAATAGCCAGTTCCACATCAACAGACCGTTCGGGAGCTTCGCCTTCCGTATAATATTCGTTCTTCACATATTTTCCGGCATGCTCACCCATCTCGGGTCTGAATTTTCCCTGAAGATCGACCAATGGTACAGGATTGTCATTTTCATCCATGACCAGCATTGGCGGTACTTCCGGTTTTGCCTGCTTTGCTACCATAGCATCGTCAGCACCAAATGTAGGTGCCGTATGGACAATACCCGTACCGTCTTCCGTAGTTACAAAGTCCCCGGCGATTATCCGGAAGGCGTTCTCAGGATTCTGATAGGGTTGGGCATAAGGCAGGAGCTGTTCATATCGAATATCGATAAGGTCCTTTCCTTTAAAATCCCTGACAACGTAGAAAGGTATTTTTTTATCTCCTGATTGATATTCCAGGAGTTCGGGTTTTGATTCAACTTCAAAGAACTTACCTGCAAATAGCTGTCCTACCAGGGATTTGGCCAATACAACATTCATGGGTTGGAACGTATACTGGTTGTAAGTCTCTACCAATACATAGTCGATTTTAGGTCCGACAGTCAATGCGGTGTTACTCGGCAATGTCCATGGGGTAGTTGTCCAGGCCAGGAAGAAAATGGTTCCCTCATCCCGCAGGAATTCCGGAAGGGTATCTTCAACAGCCTTAAACTGCGCCACCACCGTGGTGTCGGTTATATCCTGATAGGTGCCTGGCATATTGAGCTCGTGAGAGCTCAGTCCCGTGCCGGCTTTTGGTGAATATGGCTGAATGGTATATCCTTTGTAAATCAGTCCCTTATCATAGATCTGTTTCAGCAGCCACCAAACGCTTTCCATGTATTTTGGCTTGTAGGTCACATACGGGTCTTCCATATCGATCCAAAAGCCCATTATGCTTGTCAATTCATTCCAGGCATCTGTATAGCGCATCACGGCTTTTTTGCAGGCTTCATTATATTCTTCAACCGTGATCTTATGACCGATATCTTCTTTGGTAATTCCGAGTTCTTTTTCTACTCCTAGTTCAATGGGAAGCCCATGTGTATCCCATCCGGCCTTTCTATCGACCAGATAACCCTTCATGGTTTTATATCGCGGAAAAATATCCTTGATGGTTCGTGATAAAACATGATGAACACCGGGAAGACCATTTGCTGATGGCGGCCCTTCATAGAAAACATAGTGAGGCCTGTGTTTTCGCGTAGTTACACTTTTATCAAAAATGTCATTTTCCTGCCAATAACGGAGTATTTCCTCCGCTACCTTCGGAAGATCAAGTCCCTTATATTCAGGAAATTTATGAGTCATAATCAAGCTGTCTTTATCAAGATTGCGAAATTAATGATTTATACTGAAATCTTGATATATAAAAACAGAAAACCGGAACATCTCTGCTCCGGTCTTCATCCCCTTTTGTGTAACATGTCTATTTAATCAATAATAATCTTTTTATTAATGATCCGGTTTGTGTCGGTTACAACACTGGCCATATAGATGCCACTACTTATGTTCGTGATTCGTAATCCGTCCTCTAACTGTGAGGTGGACAGATCACTGAATTGTTGTATTGTCTTTCCTGACATATCGGTCAGGCTTATTCTCTTACTGTTCTCCTTTAACCCTCTAACAAAAAGTTTGTCTAACTTGGTGTTGTAATAGATCAGGGTGTCTTCCAACATAACCTCCTCTTCACTTAAAGTATCGTTAGTCTCAAACACAATCGCAAAGCGGTCTGTGTATTCCCCGGCCTCTGAAGTGAAGGCATAATATCCGCCTGCAGCCAGATCGAAATAGGTGTCGTTATACTTATCCCACAGGTAAACGTCCAGGTCTTCGAACCCGGTCAGCTCTGTGGCCGACAGCTCATAAGTGTGCGCTCCTGTAGTTACCATATGAAGCGGTATCTCTGTCTCAGTAGTGATCTCTGGATAAGCCTGTGCAATCATCTTCTGATCTGTCCACATAGTGTACATGTCGTCGCTTTTCACCGCCATCATCTTAGCGTCATAGCCATAGTCGAAATCCATGGTGGTCTCAGGTGAGAACCCTAGAACAAACTCCCGGGTCAGGTCATTCGACATTCTAAACTCCAGACCAAGCACCTTGAGCTCTGTTGAATCGTTTTCTGTAGTCCTTTCCGTGGCTGTGGCCTTGTCATTTTCCGATGTTCTGAAAAAGGCAGTCTCTCCAACACTCTCCCGTTTGTATACACGTTGAGCGTTATTGAACTCGATGTTTCCATCTGCAATCACCTCGGCCATAAACGATTGACCCGGTGCGATATATTGTTTAGGGGTTATTGTACCGTCCATGCTGCCATTGTCTGCTCCACTCTTACCAACAAACTGGTATGCTCGTATCTTGGTCATCTTATTTATCGTGGCATAGCCTCCTTCATACTCATTAAGGATATGAGAATCCCCACCCCAATGCTGCCATAGGTAAAGCGTACCATCGATCACAGCTGCGTTGTCATCTATGAACTTATGTGCATCGATCGCCGATGGATAAGGGTTACCTATCAATGTAGTGGTTTGTGTAACATCAGGCTGACTCTCATTACCTGAATCACCGTCAACGTCATCTGCAGCGATTAAAATAGTACCGTTATTTGGTCGTCCTTCGTACAAGAACTCCTGGGTGGCTCCGCCATTGCCCATACCCTTATGGATATATCCCTCGCCCGGGTTTATGGCCGTTGCTGGGTCTAAAGAGGCCCAATCATAATAGGTTGTACCGTTTATGAAGGTATAGGTCCAGCGGGTGCTCATCTTTCCATTCTCATTATAAGCGCTTGTAAACTGTACCGGGGTTCCGTCACCTTTCTTGAGCATGCTTAAGCTAAAGCTCGTATTATTGGCGTTATTCGTGTTGCCATTATCGTTTCCTAAGGTTGTCGCTGACTGTGAACCCACTGGTGAGGACACATAGGTATAGCGATACACATTGTCGTTGGAATCCTGGCGTCTTAACAGCTTACCATTGGCCGAGGTGACCAAGTCACTGTACTCGCCCTGGATCAACTGGGAATCTCCCTGAAGATCTATACTACCGTTAAGCTCAAAATACCAGCTGTTGGTCAGGGCCTTATCGCCCGTTATAGTCAGACTGCCGCCATCCTCGATGATCGTCCCTATGTTCGTGTGTGAGTTGCCAGTTGCCAATGCATCACCGCTGTTTACACGTACGATACTCCAATCTTTGTTGCTGGCAACAGCTTCTATATCCCATACATCACCATGTAACCAGGTAGCTTCTGTGGTCCAATTGCCACTTTGCTTGGTCTCATAAGGCATGGGAGCGGTCTGCTCAAGAAATGTAGTTATATTATGTAAGGTTGTAAATCTCTCATACATGGAATAGTCTGTAGTTCTTTCATAGGAAATAATATCGGTCATCGGGTAATAGGCCACCAGGTTGTTCCATAAGACCTTGGTGTTTGATGTGATATCCACAACATCCTTGCCGATCACGCTGCCGCGTACATTCCCAGTACTCTCCTGGATCTCCTGGTAGACCATGCGCTGGATCTGATCTGTGGTCAAGACCTGGTCGAATACACGCACCTCATCGATATCTCCTTTAAAATATTGACGATCGGCAACAGCCCTGGAAACCCTTCCAATTTCAAACTTGCCTTCACTCAGTGCAGTGCTGGTAATTGTACCGCTTAATCCGGAATTGGTTGATTTTACTAATTTTCCATCGATGTAGAGATTCATCTTTCCGGTGGTTCCTGAAAAAGAACCTGCGATATGGTGCCATTCATCATAAGCAATAGGAGATCCGGAAACATTTACACCTGAAGCAGAACTTGTAGTCCTGATTCCGAATATTGGGGTGCCATTACCTAAGTATAATCTGCAGGTAATGTCTTCTCCGGCAATAGTTACAGGTTTTCCGGCATTAGCCACATCGGCTTTAACCCAGGCCATGATGGTAACCTCACTCTGTCCCTTGATAAATTCATCCGTCTGAACATAATCATCTATTCCATCGAAATCCAGTGTGGCCTTCTCAATAATAGTGTTAGGTTTTAAGCCGGCTCCGCAGTCGGCTGTGAGTTGAGCTGCAGTACCAGACATATCTACATCATACAATAAATTTACCTCCTCGGTACATGAAGCACATACCACATCGAATCCACCGCCATCGTCCTGATCGAAGAAATAATGACCGGTTACTGAAGAACCTGATACCATTTCTGCCTGAGTTTCAACCAGGAGAGTTGAGGATTTCGAATTCCCCACGATATCATCATTATTCAAATAGAGGTTCTTAACCATTAAGGTCTGATTATTGAATAGCGTATGTCCGTTAAATGAAAGATCGCCTTTTACAACTATTAATCCATCATTCACATAAGGCCCGTCTAAAACCAGATCTTCACGTACAAATAATGAACACAAGTTAACCAAAGATGAACCTCCACCGGTATGAACTTCACCGGCATTGACTATTAAAATTCCACAATTTGATGTTTCATTTGATATTTGCGCACCATTGGCAATTGTGACTTTACCGTTTTCATAAATTACCATTTTGGCAGTCCCGGTAATGTTCAGATCAGCTCCATTTTCCAACTCACCCACAACATGAATTTCCGAGGCTCCATTAGGCTGTAATTGCCCGGGAACCCTGAGGAATCCAGTTTCATGCACATAGATATCTGTATCATCTATATCAGGATTAACAATAGTAAAATTGGCAGTCCCTTCAACTACGATAATTGCATCGGTAAATTTCGGAACAGATCCGCTGAATGTAACGCCATCGGCTACGTATAAGGTGCCCTTGAACTTCGAGCTTCCAATGGTATCGGAGTTATTCGCGAGAATGCAAACCGATTCTCCGGGTTCAATACTAACCGGAGCTAATATTGGGGTTCCCGAAGCATTTTCCCATCCTGAGGCTGTATATGTATAAGTACAGCTTGACGGGGCGCCCGGTGAATTAAAGGTATTGCTGTTACAGGTTTGAGCCTCCGTAAAGAAGCTAAACATAATCGCAAGTAAAGAAAGTATTGTTGTTTTCATAAGTAGGTTAATTTGGGGATCAACACTGGTGTAAAAGTAATATTAGGTCACTGTTATTTATGAATTAAACTGTTTATGTGGGAAAATTCTCGTTATCATGTCATCCTTTTCCACAAAACGCCATTTTTGACGTTTAATTACCATCTGGGCAATTAATTCTTAACATTCTCTTTTTCAATATTTTAAACTGAATTACACAGAGGGAATGTTCAATTCAATAGACCTTCAAACGTTTAGACACCATTACTGGATTTACGTCACATCTATTTACGACTCATAGATGAATTTTGTTTAAAAAAACGAAAGAGATTACAAAATTTGTAAGTAAAATAAGACCGTTATTGGAATTAATTTGACTGTAATTCGTTGTTTTTAAAAATAGAATCGTCAGTATAAGAAGGTGAGATGGTCCCTAACAAACCGGGAGCAATAGCATCCGCCAATTCATCTCCGAATTGGAAGGATAATTGAAAATGTAGTAAATAAATTATACCAACAGTTTATCAATACTTGCGAGTAGAATAATATCGATACCAAAATTGGTATGATCCAAGGTATTGAATTTGGATATGTATATTTTTTGAAAACCGAGTTTTTCAGCTTCTCTGATACGCTGTTCAATGCGGTTTACCGGCCGTATCTCACCCGAAAGCCCGATTTCACCAGCAAAACAACTGGTAGAAGGAATGGATTCATCTGAATTGGAAGAGAGGATCGCTGCCACCACGGCCAGATCGATAGCAGGATCATCAACAGAAATACCTCCGGTGATATTCAGAAACACATCCTTTGATCCCAGGCGGAACCCTGCTCGTTTTTCCAATACAGCCAATAGCATATTTAGTCGTTTGGCATTGAAACCTGTAGTGCTTCGCTGTGGTGTTCCATAGACCGCTGAACTGACCAGGGCCTGAACTTCTACCAACAAGGGCCGCATGCCTTCGAGCGTAACAGCGATTGCATTGCCGCTAAGTTCACCATCTTTTTTGCTTATCAATACTTCGGCCGGATTTTCAATACCGTGCAATCCGCTGCCCTTCATCTCGTAAATTCCCAACTCATTGGTCGATCCGAATCGGTTCTTATTGGCCCGAAGCACTCTGAAGGCATGATTGCGTTCCCCCTCGAACTGCAGCACCGTATCGACCATGTGCTCAAGGATCTTAGGACCGGCGATCTGCCCTTCCTTGGTAATATGGCCGATCAATAAAACCGGAACATTCGTCTGCTTTGCAAATTGAATCAGTTCCGCTGTACAAGCCTTTATCTGGGAAACACTACCGGCGGTTGAATCGATATAATCGGTATGCAGTGTCTGTATTGAATCTACGATCAGTATTTCAGGTTCTAATTGTTTTATATGATTGAAGATCTGCTGGGTATTGGTTTCGTTAAGGATAAAGCAATTCTCAGACTCGGGATAAACGCGCTCAGCGCGTAATTTTATCTGCTGCTGGCTTTCCTCTCCGGAAACATAAAGGGTTTTAACCGGTAATCTCAGGGCAATTTGAAGTAACAAGGTGCTCTTGCCAATACCCGGCTCTCCGCCAAGTAAGGTCACCGAGCCCTGAACCAGGCCACCACCGGTAACGCGATTGAACTCCCCGTCGTAAGTTTTTAATCGTGCATCGGTTTCTGCCTCAATCTCGGCAATGCGTTTCGGACTGGCCTTTTTCCTGACTTCAATCGCATCTTCGATCCATTGTGATTTCGATTCCTTTTGAACGATTTCCTCTACGATGGTGTTCCAAGATTTGCACGAGGAGCATTGCCCCTGCCATTTGGCAAATTGAGAGCCGCAATTCTGGCAATAAAATGTAGTCTTGACCTTCGCCATTTAATATCCGAAATCGGCTTTTATGGCATCGGCTTTCTCCAGCATGAGGTCCTTGGTTATACCGCCGATCTCCTCCAGAATATATGCAGAACGATAGGTGCGCATGGCCTTCTTGGGTTCACCTGTTTCCTCATAAAACCTGGCGAGGTAATAATTCCCCAAAAGGGTATCGGGATATTGTTTACGCGCTATTTTGCCGAGTTCCTCGTAGTATTCGAAGGATTTATTCTTCTCGATCGCCGCTTCTATAGCTTTGATATCATTGATTAGGATCTGTTTATCCAATCCGAATCGTTCCTTAATGATCTGGTATTTTTCCAGTAGGTATGTTACCGGCGAGGATTTCAGCGGTAATATCCTTTCTGTAAATTCGGTTTTACTGATGGGTTGAAAAACATAAAAGATACTTTCAAGGGCCCTGGGTAAAGCATATGCGGGATTGGAGTAATGGGTTGGGCCTTCAAAATTATCGAAGGTGTAAATAAAACTCTCATTGTTCAATTCAGCCAAACTTGCATTCAATGCACTCGCATCTTCCTTTACAGGTTTAAGATCCTGATCGGAGGTAGCCACATAATAGAAGGTCTTAGACTGCACCTGTGATGCGCGCTCAGGAATATAATCGAGCATATCAGGCGCTAACAGAGGACTCATATTAATAAAACCCTGAAATATGGGCTTATCCTTTAAGAGGTAATAATTGATAAAATTTGCAGACTCGCCATGACCCACAGCCACGCGAAAATCAGCTACCCTGTAATTACTTTCCATGAATGGGAGTAATTCCATTCCGATGAATTCGAAGAAATCAGCGCCATCCTCAATAGGAAGGGAATTCTGTTCAGAATAATAATTGTCTCTATCCCTGGTATCTACCTGGTTTATGCCAACCACCAAAACTTCGGGCATATCCTCCCAGTAGGAAAAGTAATCAACATTTCCCGAAACGATCTCAAACAGGTAATCGCCATCAAATACCACAAATAACGGATATGTTTTTTCTTTATTCTTGTCGTAATTCCGCGGCAGTTGAATTTTGATCTCCCGTGTATCGCCCAGTTTATACGAATCAAAATTTTCGTAGATCGTTTGCCCAAAAGACAGGCTAATGCTCAATTGAATGAGTAAAATAAATTTGAGGTGTTTTGCTTTCATGATCATTAGATTAGCTGGTACAAGGTAATAAAACCTTATAATTTTCTAAAGGTGATGGATTTTGGTCTATGTTTTTCGTTTTGATTTTCTATTGAATATCGGTAAAAATACCAATGAAAGACCGCCCAGGAGTATGATCATCAGGGTTTGTGATGACCACATGATCCAACCAAAGGCAATGCTGGGTTCCTTTGCTATTCCAAAAAGTGCAAATGCGGCAAAGATGGCTACAGGGTAAGCCCCGATTCCACCATTGGTTGCAGCAATACTGAAACTGGCAGAAATAAAGCCTATCAGGATAGCAGCTAAGGGGATGTTCGCAGTTTCCTCAAGAGAGAATGAGGTCACATAAAACATCATTAGATACATTACCCATATAAAAATAGTGTGAAAAATAAATGCCCATTTTTGTTTCATTCGGAAAATACTGAGTATGCCCTCAACAAGTCCTTGTAAAAAGGCCTTAATCCGTTTAGCAATACCGGTTTGACTTTGGCGAACGAATAATACAACTCCTGCAAATAACAGTATAAGAACAACCAGGCCACCGATTATTTTTCCGGGATCAAACCGTTCAGAAAAAAACGTATAAATAAAATCGAATTCCAGGAAAAGAGTTGAAACGATAATTACAGCCATGACAACCATATCGGCAACCCGCTCGGCAACTATAGTCCCAAAGGCCTTTTCAAAAGGCACACCCTCATAATTTGTTATTATCGACGCCCGTGATATCTCCCCGGCCCTTGGAATGGTGTAATTTATCAGGTATGCTGCGAATACCGACATGATACTGTTTGGTAATCGCAGATGATATCCCATGGGCTCGACCATGAACTTCCAGCGATAGGCTCTGGATAAATGACTGAGAATACCGAGCACAACACCAAAGCCTATCCATGTATATTCGGCTCCCTTAAAGTATTCAAGAAGCGTAGGTAATGATATCTGCGCAATGGAATACCAGACCAAAGCCACACCCAATGCCAAGGGCAGTGTTAGTTTAAGAATGCTTTTAAGCTTGGTGCTCAAGGCTTTATTTTAACAAATTGGTTGTCTCATCCGGAAATACCAGGGCCGGTTTGAAGGTTTTGGCCTCTTCAATGTCCATAATTGCATAGGTGATCAGTATCAGGGTATCTCCCACCGACACCTTTCTTGCAGCAGCACCATTGAGGGTGATCTCTCCACTGCCACGAGTACCCGGAATCACATAGGTTTCCAGTCGTTCACCATTATCGTTATTCACGATCTGGATTTTTTCACCCTGTATGATATTGGCCGCATCCATCAGGTCCTCATCAATGGTGACACTCCCGATATAATTTAAATCTGCACCTGTTACCTTAACACGGTGGATCTTAGATTTTACGACTTGGATTTGCATAGGGCAAAGGTAATTAATTTAGTGCGATGTTATCGATCAATCGTACATCTCCGGCATAGGCCGCGATAAACGCACGGTATTTTTTTTTCTTTGATTTTCGTTTAACCGGATTTAGGGTATTGGCTTCTGCAATAATGAAATATTCGAGTTCCAACGCAGCGATCTTCGCAAATCGGGCTTCTACCCATTCCGTCACCTTAGCTGCACTTATTGTGCCAAATTTTACCTTTGATTCCTTAAGAATTTCATAAATCAGCGGTGCCTTTTCCCTGTGTTTTCGCGACAATCGTAAATTCCGTGAACTCATAGCAAGGCCATCAGCTTCGCGCTTGATCTCGCAACCCACAACCTCTACAGGCAACTTCAATTGTTTTACAAGGGACTTGATAATTAACAGTTGTTGAAAATCTTTTTTTCCAAAATAGGCGCGCCTGGGTTTTACTATTTGGAACAGGCGGTGGACAACCGTTGCCACACCGTCAAAATGTCCGGGTCTGAACTTGCCTTCCATGGCATGTTCCAATCCATTAAATGAAAACTTTTCAGATGTAACAGCATTTCCGTAGATATCGTCAACAGCAGGTGCAAAAATCAGGACACGATCATCCTTTAAACTTTCAAGCGTTTCGACATCACGATCTAAAGTCCTGGGATATTTTTTCAGATCTTTATGATTATTGAATTGAGTAGGATTAACAAAAATGCTCACGACCACAAGGTCATTTTCTTTGAGGGCTCTTTGAACCAGGGACAGATGTCCGTCATGCAAGGCACCCATAGTGGGGACGAATCCGATATTCTGTTCTTGATTTCGATGATCAGATAGAATTCCTGATAATTTTTTTTTGTCTTGAAGTACTCGCAAAAATCGGATTTTTAACATCGTGCAAACATAAGATAATACGGTAAATCTGCATAATTTTTGTAATTTTGCATGTTTTTTATTCTAAAATTGAAGCCCGATACCATATGAAAGACAAGAGAATATTATATGTGTCCTCCGAAGTTGTGCCTTACCTTCCCGAGACTGAAATCTCATCAATGTCGTTTGAAGCCCCTAGAATGGTGAATAAACAAGGCGGACAGATACGTATTTTCATGCCCAGGTATGGTAATATTAACGAGCGTCGCCATCAACTTCATGAAGTGATACGCTTGTCTGGGATCAACCTGGTGATCAATGATCTCGATATGCCGTTGATCATCAAGGTCGCCTCAATTCCGAAGGAACGCATTCAGGTCTACTTTATAGATAATGAAGAGTATTTCAAACGAAAAGCCACCCTTACCGATGAGGATGGCAATCTTTTCCCTGATAATGATGAGCGCGCTATCTTTTTTGCCAAGGGTGTTATTGAGACGGTCAAAAAATTAAACTGGGCCCCCGACATCATTCACGTGCATGGCTGGCTAGCTTCATTGCTCCCGTTATACCTGAGAGAATATTACAAGGACGAGCCTTTGTTTTCCGAAAGTAAAATAGTTACTTCAGTATACAATCAAACCTTTGATGAGACGTTAAACAAGGACATGGTTAACAAGATCAAATTCGATAATATTGAGGAGAAAAGCATCGGTATTCTGAAAGAGCCCAATTATATCAATTTGATGAAAATCGCCATAGATTATTCCGATGCGTTGATGATAGGATCAGAGGATATTCCGCCTGAACTGTCGAAATATCTGAAATCGAGTAAAAAGCCAACCCTGGATTTTTATGATCTGGATTCTTTTGCCGAACCATACACCGATTTCTATAAGACTGAAGTCTTAACCTAAGTTGACCCCATGAAACACAAAACCCTCCTGAGCAAATTTTTAATTGCCATATTTCTATTGGCTGGCCTGGCTGCATGTGATAAGGATTTTGCTTCAATAGGAACCGATATTATCGGTCAGTTCAATTTCGAAACCGAAAGCGTTACATATCCTGTTGTAACTTACAATAAGGACATAGGACCTGTACAGACCAATATTTTACCCTCCTATTTTTTGGGTTATAACAATGATCAGCTCTATGGCAGTTTCTCGGCCAGTATTGTCGGCCAATTAATCCCCTCAACCTTTGATCCCGTCTTTGGGGAGAATGTTGTTTTAGATTCTGTTGTTCTTAACATCCCTTACTTTTCAAGGCTTGTTGAAACCGATGAGGAAGGAAATAATGTTTATGAGATCGATTCGATATTCGGTGATAGCCCGATTAAATTGTCAGTATTCAGAAATGATTTTTTCCTCCGGGATTTTAATCCGGACCTGGAATTTGAGGAGGAACTGATATACTATGCGAATAAAACCACATCTGATGGAAATGTCATAGGCGACCCAGAACTGGAAGGGGAGTTGTTATATGAAGATGAGAATTTCCTGCCCAGTGCAGATCAGATCGTGTTAACCACGATTGATGAAGAAACCAGTGAGACGACTATCAGCCAACGTCTGGCGCCGGGCATTCGGGTGCTTTTAGACAATCCCAATAGTTATTGGGAAAGCCTTATTTTTGACAAAGAAGGCGAGCCCGAACTCAGCAATGAAAGCAACTTCAGAAATCATTTTCGGGGCTTGTACATCAGAGCTGAAGCCATGGATATAGACGGTACACTTATGATGCTGAATATTGGCACCAATGCTACATTAACCTTGCACTACACCAGTGAAACAGAGGATACAACAGACGATGGAACCGATACGGAGAATACCACCGAACCAGGCACCTTCACCATGAGTTTCAGTGGGAACACCGTTAATTTTATCGAGGATTCATTTATCGGCATAGTCGATGGTGATCCTGTTGAAGGGGATGAGCAGTTATTTCTCAAAGGCAGTCAGGGCTCGATGGCTATTGTGAACCTGTTCAATGGCGATGAGGACGGAAATTCTCCCGAACTGCAAGATTTCAAATCTCAAAACTGGCTGATCAATCAGGCAGAATTAGAATTCTATGTTGATCAAAGCGCCATACAAGATGTGGAACCCGATCGTATTTATTTATATAACCTGGAGACCAACAGGCCGCTTATCGATTATTTTCTTGACCAGTCGGTTAGCAGCACTCAGGTCAATGCGAAGATAGATCATCTGCAACCTCTGGTTCGTGTTGATGACGATCCGCAAAGTGCAGGAATAAAATATACTATTGAGTTGACCGAACATATAAACAATTTATTTCTTCGGGATTCAACAAACGTAAAACTTGGATTGGTGGTCACTACTAATGTGAACAATATTGAAATCCTCGATCTTGAAGGTGATGATGAATTGGTTGAGGCATCAATTTCAGGCACTTTTTTATCGCCGCGTGGTACGGTGTTGTTCGGAAATAATGCCCCGGATGAAGACAAGCAAGTGAAGCTCAAAATTTATTATACCGAACCTGATAATTAACTAAACTATGTGTGGAATTGTTGGTTACATCGGCCACCGTGAAGCATACCCGATCATCATGAAGGGTTTAAAACGGCTGGAATACAGGGGGTACGATAGTGCCGGGATAGCCCTGTTCGATGGTAAAGACATCAAACTTTCGAAAACCAAGGGAAAGGTTGAAGATCTTGAAAAAAAAATAGCGGAAGAGATCTCTACCCAGGGTTCTTTGGGTATCGGTCATACGCGCTGGGCAACTCATGGAGTCCCTAACGATGTGAATTCACATCCACACTATTCAAATTCGGGTAATCTGGTTATTATTCACAATGGGATCATCGAAAATTATGAGCCCCTGAAACAGGAACTTGAAAGCAGGGGATATGTATTTACCTCAGATACCGATACCGAAGTTCTTGTGAATCTTATAGAAGAAATCAAGAATAACGAAGATATCAAGCTGGGCAAAGCAGTTCAAATCGCACTTAATCAGGTGGTCGGAGCTTATGCAATTGCAGTATTCGACAGGACCAAACCCAATGAAATAGTTGTTGCCCGTTTAGGTAGTCCTTTGGCTATAGGTATTGGCGAGGACGAGTTTTTTATAGCAAGTGATGCCTCTCCCTTTATTGAATATACCAATAATGCCATTTATTTGAAAGATGAAGAGATGGCCGTGGTTCGTGTAAACCGGGGGGTGAGCATCCGTAAAATTCATGATGATTCTATAGTAAATCCTTACATCCAGGAACTCCAGCTTCATCTTGAACAAATTGAAAAAGGAGGCTATGATCACTTCATGCTGAAGGAG
Source organism: Flavobacteriaceae bacterium (assembly GCA_013042825.1). Classification (GTDB taxonomy): domain Bacteria; phylum Bacteroidota; class Bacteroidia; order Flavobacteriales; family Flavobacteriaceae; genus SHLJ01. The sequence continues at coordinate 17,261 of JABDPL010000298.1, forward strand.
ATCAACGAACAACCTCATGCAATCAGAGATAGCTTCAGGGGGCGTTTATTATCAAATCAGGCCATAATTAAAATGAGTGGCGTCGAGGACAATATGAAGAAGTTCCTGAATGCCGATCGTATACTGATCGTTGCTTGCGGAACTTCCTGGCATGCGGGACTCGTAGCCGAATATATTTTTGAAGACATGGCCAGGATACCTGTAGAGGTAGAATACGCTTCCGAATTCAGATACCGTAACCCGGTAATTACCGAAGATGATATTGTCATCGCGATTTCACAATCGGGTGAAACGGCCGATACTCTTGCAGCCATAAAACTGGCCAAATCAAGAGGTGCATTTGTATTTGGTGTATGTAATGTTGTGGGGTCTTCCATTGCACGGGAAACCGATGCCGGTGCTTATACCCACGCCGGCCCTGAAATCGGGGTGGCCTCGACCAAAGCCTTTACCACACAAATTTCGGTGCTTTCGATGATGGCCCTTCGTTTGGCCCGTGCAAAGGGAACGATCACAAGCTCGGAATTCAGACAATACCTATATGAACTGGAGAGCATACCTGATAAAATTGAAGTTGCCCTGGAAAGCGATGCCATCGTAAAACAAATAGCAGAGGTGTATAAGGATGCAAAGAATTTTTTATATCTCGGCCGGGGGTACAACTTCCCTGTTGCGCTGGAAGGTGCTTTAAAACTAAAGGAGATCTCTTACATTCATGCCGAAGGCTATCCGGCGGCTGAAATGAAACATGGCCCTATAGCATTGATCGACGAGCATATGCCAACGGTAGTAATCGCGACAAGAAAAGGGCACTACGAAAAGATCGTTAGTAATATACAGGAAATCAAGTCGAGAAAAGGATATATCATCGCTATTGTAACCAAGGGTGATGTTAGCGTGAAAGAGCTGGCCGATCATGCAATTGAAATACCTGAAACTTTCGATTGTTTCAGTCCGCTTCTTACCACAATCCCCCTTCAATTGTTGTCTTATCACATTGCGGTCATGTTGGGCAAAAATGTTGACCAACCCAGAAACCTGGCAAAATCTGTGACGGTAGAATGATTTGAAAGTCCTTTATTTGGTTTCAAGAACCCTCATAAAACAGGAAAAATAAGTTATAAGAAATCCCCCACAACTGGGGGATTCTTTGTTTATTATTTTAAGTTGATTACCAAATTGTTATGATATAATTATTTATATTGTCTGCAGAATACATTAACTAATACCCAAAATGAGAACTATCGCAAAAATTTTTTTATTGCTTGGTTGCGTATACTCTTATGCGCAAACAACAGTGACCGGAACTGTTAAAGATGATTCCGGTCAACCTTTGCCCGGTGCTAATGTAATTGTCCTCGGT
>JABDPL010000299.1 GCA_013042825.1 Flavobacteriaceae bacterium
ACGATATTCAAAATCCTCGCTAAAATCAATAAAGTCGTTCTGCCCAGTTATTCGAAACGCCAGCTGGACCTGTCTAAAGCCAGCAAACTTCAAATGGCCATCATTGGCTGGCGGTGGTTCGTGACCAGGAATGCATTAGACTAATTTCTCACACACCTGATATTCATCATTGCCTTGTTACGGTTATCATTTTACCTTCAGTCATTGGTAGAATAGGGGTAGAAAATAAAAGAAGATGAAATATAAAGTACACCGCATTGATGTCAATCGCAAAAACATGCAGGAGAAATTAGAACATTTCCTGAACAGGTTCAACGGTGAGATTATTACAATCATTCCTAATGTAAAGCCGGTATTCAGACCGATGGGAGACCGCACGAGTTGATTATATCCTGATTGTCGAGCGGAGCTAGAAACTTTATTTCGCAATACAGACATCCCAGATTCAATAAGATTCCCTGAAGGCTTGATATTTTTCGATATTTTAGTCGAATCAATTATTCAAAAAGGTTAATCTTGATTAGATTGTCCTCTCTGGATATCTTAAGATTCACATGTCAGACAAGGAACAAGCGGTCAGAAAACGATACTGGAAAGCGAATCTTCGTATCGTGGCTATACTTTTGATGATTTGGTTCCTGGTCTCTTTTTGCTGCGGAATCCTTTTTGTAGAAGAACTCAATACCATTAAAATTGCTGGTTTTAAACTGGGCTTCTGGTTTGCCCAGCAGGGATCGATTTATGTTTTCGTCATCCTGATTTTCGTTTATGTCAAACTGATGAACAAACTGGATAAGACCTATGGATATGATGAATAATATCCTGCTTATCGATATGGACGTTCAGAATTGGACCTACATCATTGTAGGACTCACTTTTGCCTTATATATTGGCATCGCCATTTGGTCTCGTGCCGATTCCACCCGGGAATTCTATATCGCCGGTGGTGGTGTTTCTCCTATTGCGAATGGCATGGCAACAGCTGCCGACTGGATGAGCGCAGCTTCGTTCATTGGGATGGCTGGTATAATTTCCTTCGCAGGCTACGATGGTGCGGTTTACCTTATGGGCTGGACAGGCGGCTATGTGTTGCTGGCCCTATTGCTTGCACCCTACCTTAGAAAGTTTGGCAAATATACCGTCCCCGACTTCATTGGCGATCGTTACTATTCAAACACAGCCAGGACGGTTGCTGTGATCTGCACGCTTTTAGTGTCTTTTACCTATGTGGCAGGCCAAATGCGAGGCGTAGGCATCGTATTTTCGAGATTCCTGGAAGTGGATATAAATACCGGTGTTATCATTGGCATGATCATCGTCCTGTTCTATGCGGTTCTTGGCGGCATGAAAGGCATCACCTATACACAGGTCGCGCAATATTGTGTCCTGATTTTCGCATTTATGGTCCCGGCCATTTTTATCTCCATCCAAATGACTGGAAATCCAATCCCTCAAATCGGTTTTGGAAGTCAGTTAGCAGACGGCTCCGGTACCTATCTTTTAGATAAGCTGGATGGCCTAAGTACTGAACTTGGGTTTCATGAATACACCTCAGGCTCAAAATCCGTTCAGGATGTATTCTTCATCACCCTGGCTCTCATGGTAGGCACTGCCGGCCTGCCTCATGTGATCGTACGTTTTTTCACAGTCAAGAGGGTAAGAGATGCCAGGAAATCGGCCGGAATTGCTTTATTGCTTATTGCGATTCTTTATACCACAGCTCCCGCGGTTGCCGTATTTGCACGCACCAATATGATCGAGACCGTCTCAAATACTCCATATAGTGAGGTTCCACCCTGGTTCAAGAAATGGGAAACTACCGGCCTCATCAAATTCAACGACAAAAATGAAGACAACATCATTCAATATGTGGCCGATCCCAACAAGAATGAGCTGATAGTTGACCGCGATATCATGGTTCTGGCCAATCCCGAGATCGCGAAATTACCCAACTGGGTCATAGCCCTGGTTGCCGCTGGTGGGCTGGCGGCTGCTTTATCGACAGCCGCAGGACTGCTTTTAGTGATTTCCTCCTCTGTCTCTCATGACCTGATCAAAAAGGTATACAATCCCAAGATCTCTGAGCGAGGTGAATTGATCGCAGCTCGTATTTCTGCGGTAGGTGCTGTATGCGTTGCGGGTTATTTTGGCATCAATCCCCCTGACTTCGTTGCTGCTGTCGTGGCGCTGGCCTTCGGGCTTGCAGCCGCGTCCTTTTTTCCGGCCATAGTGCTAGGTATCTTTTACAAGCGTATGAATAAGGAGGGTGCAATTACTGGCATGGTGGTTGGTATCCTGTTGATGATGTATTATATCGTCAAATACAAATTTGGTTGGCTGGATGAAACGCTTCCCGGAGAAGAGGAATGGTGGTTCGGCATTTCCCCCGAAGGCTTTGGCAGTATTGCTATGATGGTTAATTTCCTTGTGGCTATACTGGTGATGCGATTCTCTCCAAAACCTCCATCTGAAGTCCAGGATATCGTGGAATATATTCGAATACCTAAGGGAGCAAAAAAACCCGTTGAACATTGACCCCGCACGTGAATTTATTATACTAACCTCGAAAACCGTTTATTGGAATTCGGAAAGTCCACACCCATTGCAAAAAAGGTGAAGAAACCTCCAATTAGAGCCGCCCACACAATATCAAGGCTAAGATCGTAAATCACATAATCAAACCGCTGTGGTATACATGTCATCACGATGCCAATGATAACGGATAAAATAGCCGTCCACTGATATAGTCTCAAACCACGAATGATTTTTGTCTGCACCTCACCTCGATAAGCTTCTTCAACAAATCTTCCCAATCCGGTCAGGATGAGATACATTCCAAAAATAAAAGAAGGTACGAATTGATCATTCCAAAATTTCAACATCAGCAAGCCTACCAAAAACAACCAGATAATGGCGTACAGCTGAGTAGGATGGAGTAACTCCCCTTTGAGTTCAGATAAGCCACAAACACGGGATCGAAAATGGAAATACCGAATCCCCAGATCCTCGTTATCAGTAGGTGACCCATGACAGCATCCATTAATCAGGCATCGTAATCGACCAATAGCCTGGACCCAAGGCATGCAAACAGATATTGAAGCGATTAAAAGCCATACATCATATTCTAAAAGCCATACCAGGCCACTTGCAAAGATAATTCCAACCAGAGCACCATAATACCCATATGGACGTTTCAATTTCTCAGAACCCTCAATTAATTGGGCCCAGATAGCCGAAAAAACAATAACGACAATGGAGAAAATCAATACGCCCCAAACCTGGTCACCACCAACAAGGGAGCCGGCCAGTAAAATACCTGCCAGTGCACCAAACCCTACATAAAATCCATGGTTGATGATCCTTATATTACCGAATGTCCATTCTTTCCAGGAATTTGCAATTCTTTGCGATAAACGTCTTAAAAAAGCCCAAATGGGCAGGTAAAATTCTGACAGCAAATAAACCATCAATCCAATTGCTAAATAAATAGTTATTGAGTGCGTTTGTTGCAATTGACTATAAACTGAGATAAGAAAGAATCCCAGGCATAACGCTCGTTTCCAGTTAGCGTTATTCCACAGGGTGGTTAGGGAAATGATCATTACACTTAAAGGCGCAGTTAAATAAGTATACGGCGATTCAATAAGTGAGAGCGTTGTGACCTCCGGCCAAATCAATCTAAGGAATGTTATAAGTCCTATGGCTATAATTGCCTTAATCGTCCAGTTTCGAAGACCATTGAAAGTTTTTATAAACAGAACTGTAAATACAATAAACGCAACTCCTAACCATACCCAATCCAATTCTGGCCAAAGACTTTTAAAACCCACTTCATCAATAACAATGGTATCAACATATTCCCGAACATGCCCCGTAAGGAAGTTTACAAGCAGCAACGAGCCTAAAACCAGGATCAGGCTACCGATACGATGTTCGAATCTGATTCTGGAATCCCTGCTGTACGGAATATCTATTAATACTCGAACGCGTTGATCGGGAAAACGACTTTTAATATCGATGACCTCATATCCTAAAACCAAGGCAATCATTCCCAGGATCGTTAAAGGAGCAATTAACCAAAATCCAGGTGATGAATCCGTATAAATAAAGTAACCCAATAAAATCATAGCGAATCCTATGTAGATAGGATGTTTCATTAAGTAATATGGTCCTTTGTTCACTAAGAATTTCGGAGGATAGGCGTTCATGGGCAGACCCTTACCAAATACAAATAGATAAATCATCGCCGAAAGCAAAAGCAGACTTCCAATGGAAAGCAAAATCCAACCATAGGTGGCTGAGCCCGGAACAGGAATCTTAATAACGCCTTGAAGGGCTTCATCCCATTTTAATAGAATGAAGGGGACCAGGACCACAAATAATACTCCGTATAATGCTTTTCCAATTGTTGAAGCTTTTGTTGTCATCTTAATCGCATTTTATTTAGAAATAGAAGCAGTGCAAAAATGAGTAGTGAAATTCCGTAGAGAAAAGCGCTGAAGTTTACATTTACAGTAGAAAAATCAGTAAACGCATGTATCACAGTTGATTGAGACGGATAATAGCCCGGCAGGAATTTAATGAATTCCTGATTGGCGGATTGCGCATAAAATACCGGGTTTTGAAGCCAGCCAACATCAATGTTCACCAACAACAGAACCAATAAGATTCCTTCTAATTCTCTTTTAACAAGGCTGCCAATGAGGAGTCCGTAACAGCCGTAAACGAATCCCACCAATGCCAGTCCCACAACTATACCTGTAAATCGTTCGAAAGAATCGAAAAGAAAAATCAGAATTCCTATATACACAGCAATCGACACTATTATTATCAAAAGAGCAAAGAGTATTGAAAGCATGAGCTCAATTGGATGATACCCGCAAGTAATTAGTCGCTTATTGGTTTTATGATTCTGCTGAACGAGGTATAAGGATAAAAATGCAACAAGGAATGCGCATGACGCAATGGCCATATAAACCAGTGAGATTCTTAATTCAGGAAAAAATAACACCTTTGGCGCCGCTGTTGAGGCCAACGAAATGGGAAGCAAATTCTCGGAAGAAGTGAGCTGAACAACGGAAAGAAATACCAATGGAATGGTGAAGATCAGAATTAATACGATCGTTTGCCGGAACAACATCCGGAACGTCATTAACATCGCAGTCTTTATTCGTAACCAAGTCATTTCATCAAGCCATTTTCAATGTTATAAATTGCATCAAATATATCTGTATTTGTAAGTAGGTGAGCAACAACCAAAATAGCGCATCCTTTGTCTTTTAATTCAAGTGAGTACTCCCAAAACTTTGTGTATGTATTCCAATCGAATCCGTTATATGGCTCATCCAATACAAGCAGATCCGGTTGATGAAGCAGGGCTATACAAAGATTTAACTTTTGCTGGGTCCCACTGCTTAAGGTATTCACTTTATAATCGATATATTTTTCAAAATTAAAGCAGCTCAGAAGATGAGACATTTGCCTGTCGGCGTCAGACATTGAGAGACCATAGGCAACGGCAAAGTAGTTAAAGTTCTCACGCGCCGTTAAATGAGGAAAAAGAATGCACTCTTGCGGACAATATCCCAATTGTCCCGATTTGTTTATACTGCCGCTATCGGCTTTGTAATGTCCGGTTATTAGCTTAAGAAGTGTTGTTTTTCCACATCCATTTTCGCCGGTAATTCCCGTAAGGGTACCAGCAGAGAGTGAGAAGCTGATATCCTCGAGGACGTTATTCTTTCCGAAAGACTTTTTGATATGATCAACTTGTAAAATATACATCTAACTAAAATTTACCCATTCATGAATCACATGTCCAGTGTCTGTATTATTATTTATTTCTAGATGGCCCTTACTTAGCCATTTTTGAGCATATGCATTGACAAAATTCCTGTTAATCTCACTTTTATAATTAATTACCCCTTTGAGCAAAAACCCCAACGCTTTTGAAATGGGACGACCAGACTGAAGTGTTTCCAATGGATACATGGATAGCTTTGTGTAATTATTGAGAATTACTTTATCGTCAATTTCAAAAGTGTCCTCAATTTCCACTCCATCCAGCCAGACCCATTGTTTTTCTGATTTCTCCAATATTTGAATCCATACCAATGCATGCTTGTCAGATACATATCTCCCCCATCTTAAATGATTTATTGGAATATGCCATGGATATGCGGTTAAGACCAGTTTTTCCACGTATCCCAATCCTTCCATTTCATCCTTTCCTATCATTAATTTAACCTTTGATCGCGGCTGATAGCAGTACCAATTAAGGTATCCGTCGGGAGAATCATAGATCTTAGCTTTGATGGGACCATCCATGGCAGTCCATTCACCCATTACATCCAGTTTGCTATCCTGCCAGCTAATCACATCATTTGTTCGTTTTGGTAAGGCCACCCGTCGAAAATTGACAGCTTGATTTTCTACTTTATCTCCATCAAAACGGATCCATTCCACATATTGAAAACTAACACCAAACCATCTTAACCTGGCGGTGTAGAAAATGGATGATCGGCTGTTATCATCCACCACATCCAAATACCACTTTTCAAGATGAAATAAAGGTTTCTTCATATGGTCAATTTGGTGGCAAACTCATGATATCTTTTGATTGTTTTTTTAAAGATTTTTCGGGCCGGATTTTCATATACAGGAGGGAATGTCGCTTTGGCTAGCCAGGAGAAATTGGCTATTGGTAAAATGCGATGATGTTCATCAAGTAACTTCAGACCTTCTTCTGCCCTGTGATGCAACCATGAATAAATAGACGGGCAATCGGGGCTTCTAAGATCTGACTGGCCAATACCAAACCTTTCTATATCTTCCAGGGGTATATTTACATATCCTGCAGCCAGATCAGAATTAATATCTTCTATATCATATTGATATCGACATGCAATACCAAGAGGTTCCAATATGGGATACTTCTCCGGATCTTCTTTAAAAATCTTTAAGGTTGCCTTTATTGTCCCTCTTATATCAAGCAAATGAAAATGCTCTTCAAGAACAGATTGAGAGAATATATCCATGCTGTTCCGTCTTTTGGCATCGAACAATAAGGAATTTAAAATATCGGCAGTTTCATCGGTAAAATCGGCCCCAAAAGAATCGGCTACATCAAAACAATAAAGCATGAGGTAGTCTACCTCATCCTGAGGATTGATCAATGAACGGGAAAATTCGATTTTATCAAGGATATAACCACCTTCAGAACTATAACCCATTGGAAGGGGCAAATCACCATCCACAATATCGTCCAGGTATCTCATCAGAACATAATAGGACTCAAGAAAAGCACCCCGTTTAGGGGCCATGGCAACATATTTGAAGATTCTTAAATAACGGAGAAATGATCGATATTTTGCTCCTCTAGTTTCCAGCATATGGTTATACACACGTTGCCTCATTAGGTTCATTTCAGACTTATTATAGTGGAAATTGTGTTTCATAACCTCATTAATCCCGTTTAGAATTATTTCATTAGGGAGTGCGACACATCAAGAATCTTGCTCAGATAATTCGTAGAATTATATCTAATAGAATTAAAATTTAATCTCCTGAAAAAGGAATTTTTCAGATAGATTGGATAATTACTGCTGATGCAATATAAAGTTACGAGAATTTTGTCAGAAAATTGTATAAAATAGAATTTGGCCTGCTCAAATCGAATGCAGAAAACCTTGATATCATTGGCTGGCGGTGGTATGTTACCAGGAATGCTCTGGATTGACTTCACAGGCATTAATAAACTCAGTACACATTTTTCAGTTCGACATTAATCAAATCCATTCGTCGATACTTCTTTTCAATTCAACTTACAGTTTGCATCACTAAAAGAATTTATTAATT